>DAORCZ010001129.1:0-2887 GCA_035345735.1 Pseudomonadota bacterium
GTTCAGCGGCACCGTCGAGATCGCGCTGCAGCTAGCCGCCCCGCAGCCGATTTTGTGGCTGAACGCTGCGCCCGAGGTGGTGATCGATCGCGCCGAGTTCGTTGCCGAGGGGACCGCAGCGACGCCCCTGCCGGTCGTCGGCCAGGAGCGCGGTGGTCGCGACTTCGTCGGGCTGCGGCCCGCCTCGACGCTGAGCGCGGGGACGTGGCGCCTGCGCATGGACTATCACGCGCGGCTCCTTAAGAACGAGGGCGTCGGTCTGTTCACCGAGCGCGACGGCAGCGACGACTACATCTTTTCGGATCTGGAAGCCATCGATGCCCGCCGCGCCTTCCCTTGTTTCGACGAGCCCGAGTACAAAGTCCCGCTGCGGCTGAGCGTCGATGTCCCCGCCGCCCACCTCGCCACCGCGAATGCCCCCGTCGAGAGCGAGACGCCGCTGCGCGAAAACCCCGGCCACAAGCGCGTGGTCTTTAAGCCCACGCCGCCGCTGCCGACCTATCTGTGGGCGCTTGCCGTCGGGCCGTTTGGCGTGGTGTCGGCCGGCAAGGGCGGCAGTCGCGGCGTGCCGCTGCGCATCCTCACCCTGCGCGGGCGCGAGGCCGAGGGGCGCTACGCGGCGCAGGTGACAGCGCCGATCATCGACCTGCTGGAGCGCTACACCGGCGTGCCCTTCCCCTACGACAAGCTCGACCAGATCGCGGTGCCGAATCAGAGCCACGCCATGGAAAACCCCGGACTCATCACCTACGGCCTGCGACTTCTCCAGATGCGGCCGGAGGAAGAGACGGTCGGGGCCCGTCGCCGCTTCGCGCAGGTCTGCGCGCACGAGATCGCACACCACTGGACCGGCGACCTGGTGACGCTGAAGTTCTGGGACGACCTGTGGCTCAACGAGTCGTTCGCCAGCTTCCTCGACTCGAAGATCACCGAACAGTTCCAGCCTGACTGGGAAGAGGGACTGGAGCGCGTCGGCAGCCGTGCGACGGCGATGGACAACGACAGCCTGCACAGCGCGCGTCGCATTCGCCAGCCGATCACCAGCAACGATGACATCGTCAACGCCTTCGATCCCATCACGTATGCCAAGGGCAAGGCCGTGCTGGGCATGCTGGAAGACTGGCTGGGCCCGTCGGTGTTTCAGCGCGGACTGACCCGCTATCTGCGGGCTCACGCCCACGGCACCGCGGTCGCCGCCGACTTCCTAGATGCGCTGCGAGCCGAGGCCGAAGCGGCAGGCAAGCGGACCGAGGCGCTGGCTCTGCCCGGGGTGGCGACTAGCTTCCTCGACCAGCCCGGGGTGCCCGTGGTGTCGCTGCGCCTGCAGTGCCAGGGCGGTCCGCCGCGTCTGCAGTACACCCAGGAGCGTTACTTCCCGCTTTCGGGTCAGAAGCCCGATCCCGGAACTGCCGAGAAGCAGGCCCTGCGCTATCAAATTCCGCTGTGCTACAGCGTCGATGGCGGTGCGCAGCGCTGCGAGGTCCTGCAGGCCGAGCGCGGCGAGATTGCCCTCGGTGGCACCTGCCCGCGCAGCCTACTTCCCGACCCGCGCGGAAGTGGCTACTACCGCCTGCGCTACGAGGGCGCGCTGTTCGACGACCTGCTGCGACGGACCTTCCCCAGCCAGCCCAGCAGTCGCGAGATCACGCTGGCGCCACCTTTGTCCCCCATCGCTCGGCTGGGCTTTCTGCGCAATGTCGAAGCCGGCCTGCGGCGCGGCGATGTTCCGCTTGGCCAGGTGCTGCCCCTCCTGCCTGCTTTGGCCGCGGATTCCAGTCGGCATGCCGTCAGCATTGGCTTGGGCCTGGCGACGACGCTGCGCGACTACGTCAGCGAGGCGCAGCGAGAGACCTACCAGAGCCAGGTGGTAAGCCCGTTCGCGGCCCGGCTGCGGACCTTTGGCCTGCGCACCCAGCCGGGCGATGACGACAACACGCGTATCCTGCGAGCCCAGCTGCTCATGCTCTCGCTGGGCGACGGCGGCAAGTCGCCCGTCACGGCTGCGCTGCAGACGCAGGCCGAATCGCTTCTGACCGGCTGGCTGGCCGACCGCCACGCGCTCGACGCCGAGACCGCGCACGCCCTGGCGCTGGGCGCCCCGCAGCGCGCCGGTGAGCCGCTGTGGCAAGCGATGCTGAACGCGACTCGCCGCGAGACCGATCGCGTCCGGCGTGGCCTACTGTTCGTGGCGCTGGGGCAGTTCCGTGATCCGGCGCTGGCTGAAAAGAGCCTCGGCCTGCTGCTCAGTCCGGACTTCCCGATTCGCGAGACGCTGCCCATCCTTGGACGCCTCGCCGTGTACCCGGAGACGCGCGACCTGGCTTATGCCTTTGTGCAGAAGAACTTCGATGCGCTGGTGGCTCGCCTGCCGCGTGACGGCGGCGCTGGCCTGGCTCGGGTGATCAGCGGATTCTGCGACGTCGACCGGATCAGCACGGCCGAAGCGTTCTTCACGGGCCGCTCCACCGCCTTCACGGGCGGCCCCCGCATCCTGCGCCAGAGCAGCGAACGCGCTCGCCAGTGCGCGGCTCTCCGCGCGATCTACGGCAGCCAGCTAGACAGCGCGCTGCGCTCCGCTCCCCGCTCGAAGTAGGGCAGACCCATCTCCCGCAGCAGACTCCCAAACGTCTGCTCCCTCCCGTCAAACCCGCCGACTCTCCGCTCGCCGTAGCCGAATCGAATCGCAGACTTCGGAGTCCGAAGTCTGCACCCTAGGCTCCTGAATCCGCCCGCGGTATGCACCTCTGAGACTACCTTGCGCTACTTTGCTCACCCGCAGCTGTCGTATCATTGGGCGGTCTCCCAAGTAGCGATGCCGCTACCTGCGGAGGCTTATTCGCTCAGTTGCGGGGGAGGACAAGATGCGGCGAGCAAGTATTCGACGATC
>DAORCZ010001130.1:0-2885 GCA_035345735.1 Pseudomonadota bacterium
AGCAGCTTCAAGGCCAGCGCATGCATCTCGGCGAGGTGGCGGTAGAAGGACAGGAAGTCGATTGCATCCCCCTCTCTCACCGCCAGATTGCGCAGATGCTCATGCCCGAACAGAAGGAGCTGTTCCTTGTTTTCGTAGTGCGCGTAGAACGTCGATCGTCCGACGTTGGCCCGGCTGATGATGTCCGCAATGGACACCGCGTCGTAGCCCTTCTCCAGAATCAGCGAGACGAGCGCATCCGAGAGCAGCTTCCGCGTCTTCTGCACCGCCGATCGACGCGCGGGTTCCCGGACTTTTTCTCGCGTTTGTTCATTAACGATCAATCCATCCGTCTCTGTCGATGGTAGCCGCAGGCCTGGGTCTCTAGCATCCCGATCATGAAACCAACAGTATCCTCGGCGCTGCGCTATCTGCTTTATCCGCTGCTGCTTGCCACCACCTTGCTCGTGATCCATTGGGCCGTGCGGGAACAGTGGGATCTGAAGCGCACGCTGTGGGGCTACCTCGGCAGTCTGCTCTTGGTCCTGATCCTGATCGAGCGGCTGGCACCGCTGTCCCCTGCCTGGGGCATGACGCGCGGCAGCTTCCTCCGCGACCTCAAATACCTTGTCAGCTCCGGGGTCACCATCGCAGTCGTGCGAGGCCTCTTTGGCATGCTGGCCCTCTGGCTCGGTGCGCGTCATCAGGGCCTGCTCGCGCAAACTTCGGTCGTCCAAAGCGTGGTGATTTTTTTCCTGGTCTTCGAATTCTTTCAGTATTGGTTTCATCGCCTCAGCCACAGTGGGCGCGGAGCGATTGGGCGCTTCCTGTGGAAGGTGCACCTAGCCCATCACCTGCCGGATCGGGTCTACGTCGTGATGCACGGCGTGTTTCATCCCATCAATGCGCTGATCAGCGCGCTGTTGCTGCAGTCGTGCATGCTGCTCCTTGGGCTGTCGCCGCAGGCGGTGTTTGCGGCCATGGTGATCATCGATCTGCAGACGATGATCTCGCACTTCAACGTCGATGTCCGCGCCGGCTGGTTCAACTACGTGTTCATCGGCACCGAGCTTCACCGCTACCACCACAGCCAGAACATCGACGAGGCCAAGAATTTCGGAACCGTGATTCCGCTGTGGGATCTGGTTTTCGGCACCTTTCTCTATCAGCCGAAAAAACCGCCGGAACGCCTCGGGCTCGATGGAGTCGACACCTATCCCTCGTCGCAGAAGTTCTTTTCCGTGCTGGCTTTGCCGTTTCGTCGCTCGCTGCCCGAGCGGGGGTAATCGGCGGGGGGCCGAGACCACCACCGACCCGGAATACGTGCCTCGGCGGTTACAGTCACGCCCCACTCTGCAGAGCCAGCCTCGCAGGCATAACCGCAGCCTCACACCGGCCGCTTGAAATCCTACCCGCTTGGCGAAGTCGCGAGTTTTCCGCAAAGTAACGTCAGCGGCTGCCGCGCAGCATGAGGAGCCCCAAGACACCATGATCGCGACCACGACGTTCTACAAGCGTCCGCTCCCGGCCACCTGCGTTCCCTTTTCCTCAGATGCGGGACGCGCGATCTTTCAGGAAGCGCTCGACGCGGGAACCCTGGCCAGCTACTTCGTACTGGCCGAGCAGTTCCACACGCAAGCGGACCCGGCCTTCTGCGGGCTCGGTACGCTGGTCGTCGTGCTCAACGCCTTGGCGATTGATCCGGGGCCAGGGCGACCCTGGAAGGGACCGTGGCGCTGGTTTTCTGAGGAGCATCTCGACTGCTGCCGCCCGCTGTCGGAAGTCCAACGCACGGGCCTCACCATGCCGCAGCTTGCCTGTCTCGCGCGCTGCAATGGGGCCCGCGTTGAGGTTCGCCACGGCGAGTCGGTCACCCTCGAGATGTTCCGGCAGGTGCTACGCGAGACCGCCTGCACATCGGGCGAACCGCATCTCGTGGTGTCCTATGATCGCGGCAGCCTTGGCCAGACGGGCAGCGGGCACTTTTCTCCGGTGGGCGGCTATCACGAAGGGCGCGATCTGGTCCTGATTCTGGATGTCGCGCGCTTCAAGTACCCACCGCATTGGGTGCCGCTTCCCGACCTGCATCGCGCCATGCAGCCCCGCGACCCAGAGACCGGGCGGTCGCGCGGCTTTTTGCGGTTCTGGCGGCACACGGAAGTGGCGTCGCTCTGCTCGCTCCAAGCTACCGACACGAGCTGGCGCACGCTGCTGGGCCAGATCTTCGATGCCGGCTCCGTCGCGGCTGGCTCGACCGAGGCACTGATCGAGCGGCTGCTTCACACGCTGCCGCTACACGCGCTGCAGTGGGCAAGACCGCATGCTGCCGATGGCTCCACATCAAGCGATGTCGCGTCAGCGCAAGCGATCTTGCAGCAGGACTTGGAGCGCACCGAGATCATGCACTTTCTGCGAGCGGCCCTCCCCCAGCCCAACGTCAACTTGGCGGAGATCGCGCTGTTTCTGCTGTCGCTGCCGGCGCACGTGTTTCGCTCCCTGGCTCCGCCTCTCCGCGAACAGATGGAGAAGCTTCAGCAGCTAGACGGGCTGCCAAAGACCGTGCGTCAGCAGGTGGAGTATCTGCGCGTGCAGGCGGAGGCTCTCGATGAAATCAACCTCTGCCCACCGAGCCCGCCCGCGCCTCCCCCCTAAGCGAGGTCTGCTTTCTTCCTTACGAGCGGCGCGTGACACGCAGGCTGGCGCGAGCTCGCGATAGCGAAGCCCACAAGCTCCCTCGCCCCATCGGCGACCTAGCAGGGAGCGCGGCGCCGAGCTCGACTTCCCCAATTTGCCGTCGCTGCGCCCACTTGGGGGAAGTGGGAGTTCGTGTCCCTCGACGGGAGACGCAGTCCACCGCGACTTTAAGCCCGACAACGTGCTGGTCGGGGACGATGGCCGCGTGCGGG
>DAORCZ010001131.1:0-2881 GCA_035345735.1 Pseudomonadota bacterium
AATCGGGTGTGAGTCTTAGGGGGGGCCGCAGTTGGGGGAGGCACGGGGGCGGCCGTCGGGGGAGTGGCTTCGTCGCCCCTGGGGGTGTGGGGAGTCCGCAATGGGCATATCGGCGAGTCCTGAGCATGAGACAGCGCGGCTGGCGGCGCTCTCGCGCTACCAGATCCTCGATACGCCCAGCGAGCGGAGCTTCGACGAAAAGGTCCGCTTGGTGGCCTACATCCTGGGGGTGCCGATCGCGCTCTTGACGTTTATCGACGCTCAGCGTGGCTGGTTCAAAGCGAAGCTGGGCTGTGAGTGCAGCGAGGTGGCGCGCGAGCAGCTGTTTGGCACCCATCTGGACGCGGCTGAGGCGCTTTGTCTGTCCGATGCCCGGAAGGATCCGCGCTTTGCGGCGCATCCCATGGTCGTGGGGCCGCCGGGGCTGCGTTTCTATGTCGGGGTGCCGATCACGACGCCGGAAGGCTTGGTTATTGGCGCGCTCAGCGGCCTGGATCGGCAGCCGCGCAGCCTGCCACCACACGGGCTAGAGAGCTTGCGCTTGCTGGCCGCGCAGGTCATCGAAGAGCTGGAGCTACGTCGCCGCAACCTGGAGATCGCCGAGCGAGCAGCGGCCAACACCGAGGAGCGCGCCACGCTGCACGCCATGCTGGAACAGGTGCCGGGCGCGGTCTGCTTTTGGACGCCTGAGCTCAAGCTTGGCTATGTCAACGCCGGGTACTGCCGCCTGGTCGAGTGCGAGCGCGAGCAGGTGCAGGGCATGCCGGCTGAAGAGCTGTTGGGGGCAGTGGCTTATGCGCGGGCCTATCCCCACCTCTTGGGCGCGTTGCGCGGCGAGGCACAGTCGTTTGAGAATGTGATCTTCGGTCGCCGGGGGACGCGGCGCGAGGTGCACATCGAGTACACGCCGTTTTTGTACGGCGGCCGCGTGCTGGGGGTGATCGCGCACGTGATGGACATGACGGCGCGCAATCAGGCGACGCGCGAGTACATGCACGTCCAAGCCAAGCAGCGCGCGCTTTTGGATGCGCTGCCGGGCGTGGCGCTGCAGCTGGGGAGCGATGGCTACGTCTCGGCGCTGTATGGGCGCGACGATGAGCACCCCTTTCTGCGCAGCGAAGATCTGCACGGCCGCAGTCTGCGCGAGATCCTGTCTGGGCTGCAGATCGAGCACCGCTTTGAGCAGTTTGAAGAGACGATGCGCCGCGCCCATGAACATCAGCGGCGGCAGAGCTTTGAGTTCGAGCTCTCGGTCGATGGCGAGACACGCTCGTATGAGGCGCGCGTGGCTCCTGCCTCGGATCTGCTGGATACCGTGTGCCTGCTCCTGGATGTCACGCGGCGCACGCAGGCCGAGACGCGACTGCGCGCGAGCGAGGTGTTCTTGGCGACCGTCATCAACTCCGCGATCGACGGCATCGTGATCTTGGATCAGCGTGGCTGCATCTTGCAGGTCAATCCGGCGATGGAGGGGCTGTGTGGCTACCGTCAAGCGGAGCTCGTGCAGCGCAGCATCGGCCTGCTGACCGCGGATCTGCTGGCCGCCACGCAAGACTCGCTGCGCGACGGGGCGAAAGCGACGGGAAAGAATTCGCTCCTGCTCAACGAGGTGGCGATCAGCCGCAAAGATGGCGCGCAGGTCTTCGCCGAGATCTCGGTGAGCACGTTCGAACTGGGCGGCCAGATCCATTTTTCCGCCATCGTCCGCGACATTCAGGAGCGGCAGCTGATGCGAGCGCGCTCCGAGTTCGTCAGCATGGTGAGCCATGAGCTGCGCGCCCCGCTGAACACCGTGGTCGGGCTGGGTGAGGCGATGCTGGAGGACGCGGCCGAGCCGCTGCCGCCGCGTCAGACTGAGCGGCTGCGCACGATGCAGGCCAGTGCGCAGCACCTGGCCGAGGTGGTCAAAGACATCCTCGATCTGTCGCGCATTGAGCTCGGTATGCTGCGTCTAGAGCGCGGCGAGGTCGCCATCACCTGGCTCTGCGATCTCGCGGTGGCGATGGTGGCCGATGCGGCCGAGCGGCGCGAGATCTCCCTGCGCAAGGATGTGCCCGGGAGCGAGCTTGTGCTGTCGGTCGATCGTCGGCGCATCTTGCAGATCCTGGTGAACCTGCTCGACAACGCCATCAAGTTCACCGGCCCGGGCGGCAGCGTGCGACTAGCGGTGCGCGTGCGCGAGGCGGTCGTGGAGTTTTCGATCGAGGACACCGGCATCGGTATCGCCGAGGCGGATCGCGATCGTCTGTTTCGGCCCTTTAGTCAGGTGGAGTCGGCCACCAATCGCAAGTTCCAAGGCGTCGGGCTGGGGCTGTATCTGGCCCAGCGTCTGGCTGCGCTGCACGCCGGTCATATCGCGGTGCGCAGCACGCCCGGTGTCGGCACCTGTTTCACTCTGTCTTTGCCCCGAATCTCTATTCCTATGGAGTCAGCCAGTGTCTGCACGCATCCTGATCGTGGATGACGATCCCGCGGCCTGTCACACGCTGGAGGCGCTGCTTTCGCCCTGCGGCTTCCTCTGCAGCAGCGTCGACGCAGGCGGGTCCGCCCTGCAGCACCTAGAGACCCATCCCACCGACCTGGTGGTCGCCGATCCCATGATGCCGGTCCTCGATGGCTTTGAGCTGTGTCGTCGGATCAAGGCGCATCCCGCCTGGCGCTACATTCCGCTGGTCATCGTCACCGCGCTCGATGACGAAGCCAGCATGGTGCGGGGCCTGGAAGCCGGGGCCGACGAGTTCCTGTTCAAGCCGATCAACAAGGCGGTGCTGCGCACCCGGGTCCGCGTCCTCCTGCGCATCCGGCAGCAGTATCAGGAACTGATGCAGCGCTCGTCGCCCTCCAGCATCGAGGGCCTGGTGCGTCGGCGCGCCGACGAGCT
>DAORCZ010001132.1:0-2875 GCA_035345735.1 Pseudomonadota bacterium
GGCGAAGGCCAGGGCATGCGCCAGATGTTCTTGCTCATGAACGCGGCTCGCATCGCCGTCGGCGTGCAGTCGCTTGGCGTGGCCTCGGTGGCCTTCCTCAACGCACTGCGTTACGCCCGCGAGCGCAAGCAGGGTCCATCGGTCAAGCACTTCAAGGATCCGACAGCACCGCGCGTGCCGATCATCGAGCACGCCGACATCCGCCGCATGCTGCTCGATATGAAGGCGCGGGTCGAAGGCATTCGTGCCCTGATCTGCAAGCTCGCCGCCCACCGCGATCGCTACGACATCGCGACCACGGACGGCGTCGGCGACGCCAACTATCACCTCGGCCAGATCGAGCTGCTCACGCCGGTGGTCAAAGCCTACGGCTCGGATCAGGCCTTCCGCATCTGTGAGACGGCCATCCAGACCCTGGGCGGCGTCGGCTACACCGCCGATTACGGCATCGAGCAGTACTGCCGCGACAGCAAGGTGTTCTCGATCTACGAGGGCACGAACCACATCCAGGCGATGGACCTGATTGGCCGCAAGCTGTCGATGCAGAACGGCGCCTTCGCCCAGGCCTTCCAGAAGGACATCAACGACTTCATCGCCAAGCACCGCGACCACAAGGTCTACGGTCCGTCGGTGGCCCAGCTTGAAAAAGCGGCGACTGCGCTGCAGGGCGCGACGATGAAGCTGATGTCGTGGTTCTTCTCGGGTCAGCTGGAGATGGTGCCGCTGTTCTCGACGCGCTTCCTGGAGATGCTGGCCGAGACGACGATTGGCTGGCTGCTGCTTGAGCAGGCGATCCTTGGCGAGCAGAAGCGCGCTGAGCTTCCCGAGGGCCACACCGACCACGCCTTCTATCTGGGCAAGCACTTCATCGC
This sequence comes from Pseudomonadota bacterium, assembly GCA_035345735.1. GTDB lineage: Bacteria > Myxococcota_A > Polyangia > Palsa-1104 > JAEUJZ01 > JAEUJZ01. Next base: position 873 of record DAORCZ010001132.1, read on the forward strand.
CACCTACTTCGCCGGCAACGTCCTGCCTGGCGTCGCCAGCAAGGCCGATCTGCTCAACCTCGCCGACCGCAGCGCGCTCGACATCACCGACGCGAGCTTCGCGACCATCTGACCGCCGCAAGCTCCGCTTCTGTTCCGGGCAGGCTGCCTGTAATATCCCGTCACGCAGCCCGCTATGTCAGACACCACCACCCAAGGCATCCGCATCACAGCCCGCGCCCGCTACGCGCCTGAGCGCTCGCAGCCGGCCGCCAAGCTGTTCTTCTTCGTTTACACCATCACCATCACCAACGTCGGCACCGAGACGGCGCAGCTCATTAGCCGCCACTGGATCATTACCGACGGGAATGAGCACGTGGAAGAAGTGCGTGGCCCGGGCGTGGTGGGCGAAACGCCGGTCCTTGCCCCGGGGCAGACCTTCAGCTACCAGAGCCAGTGCGTGCTGCGCACCGAGTTCGGCACGATGCACGGCACCTATCAGATGGTCCGCCCCGACGGCACCGGCTTTGACGCTACCATCGCGCCGTTTGTGCTCGCGCTGCCAACGGCGATCAACTAAAGCGCAGCGCACATGCAGGCTCTCGGCCGCTGGTTGCTGCTCTGGCTTTGTCTGTGCTTCCCGCTCTCCGTCGGTGCGGTGCCCCAGCAAGAGCTGGCTGGATCGCTGCCCGAGGATGACGAGGCGCAGGCCGACGAGGACCGTACAGGCGGGGTCGATGGGGGACGCTCCAGCGCGACACATCAGGGGGCCGGCGCCGTGGCCCCGCGCGAGCGACAGGTCCAAGCCCGCTTTGAGGCGGCGCTCCGACAGATCAGCAGCCCCAATAGCGACGCGCAGAAGCAAGCTGCTGTCGAGCTAGAAGCCCTGGCGCAGGAAGAGAAGCAGAGCGAGCTTGCACCCGAGGCGCTGTTCGAGGCGGGTCAGCTCTACGAAGAGCATCTCGGAGATCCCGAGGCAGCCCGTCGATGCTACCGCGCCTTGGTCCACGGCTACCCGCAGAGCCGCTTGCTGCGACGCGCGAACCAGCGCCTGCTGCAGCTTGACCACGCCTTGCGGAGCGGGGCGGCCGCCTTGGTGACGTTCCAGCAGATCCTGCGCTCTACCGGGGAAGCCAGCGCCGAGCGACGGGCTCGACTGCTGACGCTGCTCGGCGAGAGTCGGGAGTTTGCGCTCGCCGATCAGGCGCTGTTTCTGGTCGCCGAGACCTCGCTACGGCTGGGCGATGCGGCAGCTGCCAACCAGCACTTCGCGACACTGCACCAGCGCTACCCGCGCAGCCTGTGGTCAGCGCAGGGTCATCGCGCGCAGGCGGAAGCCGATCTGCGAGCGCGACACATCTCGGCGGCGCGCAGCCACTACGAGGCCCTGCAGGCCTTTCCCGAGGCCCCCTGGCCGCTGATCGCCAGCGACGGTCTTCGCGCCTGCCAGGCCGCAGGCCGACGACTCGGTCTCGCAGTTGGAGCGTGGCTCCTTTTGGGCTTGTCCGCAGCCTTCGCCGCCGCCCGCGGTCGCCGCCGCCTGTGGCCGCCGCCGTTTGAGGTCTGGTACTACGCGCCGCTGTCGCTGTTCCTGGCCGCCGTTGCTCTGTGGGCCCAGGGAGGCGCGCTGGCGCTGCCGATCTTTGTCCTCGGACTCGCCGGAACCGCCGTGGCCTGGCTCGGGGCTGCCGCCGGACAGAGCTGGGTGGCGGACGCACCGGCGGGAGCCCGTCGCTCGCTATTCCGTCTACTGCTCGGACTGGGGCTCCGCGCCTGCGCCGTCGGCGCCATCTGCTACCTCGTCATCTACCACTTCAACCTCGTCGAGATCGTCGCCGAGACCCTGCGCAACGGTCCCGACGCTGAGTAGCTCAGCTTGGCCAGTGGTAGAGCATGGCGTAGACGACAACGCCAGTGATCGAGACGTACAGCCAGATGGGGTAGGCGTAGCGAACGATGCGACGGTGCGCCTCGATGCGACCCGTCCACGCAAGCTGCACGGCGCGCAGCGCGAACACCGGCAC
>DAORCZ010001133.1:0-2872 GCA_035345735.1 Pseudomonadota bacterium
GTAGCGATCTTCGAGATACTGGCAGATGACCGAGGAGTCACACAGCGTCACCTCGGCGTCGATGAGCACCGGGATTCGGCGCAGCGGGCTGATCTGCCCGAATCGGTCGTCGCCGAAGAACGGCACGATGGGATCGAGTTGGAACGAGATTCCTTTTTGGTCCAGGCAGACCAGGACCTTGCGCACGTAGGGAGAGAGCGGACTCCCAATAACCGTCACCGTTTCCGTCATACCGTCCATTGTGGCGGAAGCCAGAGGTAGCCGGGCGAGAGAATATTACCGTCGGTGGGGGGCGAAGCTGGGGGGCAGGACAGGGGCGGCGAGCTTGATCAGAAAGCCGTCGGCTTGGCCCTTGGCGGTGAGCGTGGTGTCTTCGAACTGCACCGACTTTTCAAAATAGCCGCCGATGTACAGCGCATCGGCGGTGTGCGCCACGCCATGCACGCTGGTGAAGGAGGCGCCGCCGTACTGGCGCATCGCCAGGGGGGCGGAGGTGGCGCTGTAGCGCACGAGATAGCCGCCGTTCTCAGCGGCCGTGCGATTGCCGAAGCCGAAGTCGGCGGTGCCGCGAAATTCGCCGCCAACGTAGACGCTATCGCCGTCGGTGTGGATCAGTTCGGGAAAGTCGCTCTCGCTGGTTGGAGCGAGGGCGCGGGCCCAGGTCTCTTTGCCACTGGCGTCGAGCTGCAAGAGGAAGCTGTGCGTGCCCGTATTGCCCGAGCTCAGCGAGCTGGTGCGGGTCTGCAAGCTGCGCACGAAGGTGCCGGCGACATCGATCCGATTGCTGGCGTCGATCGCTAGCTGGTAGACGCCGGCGCCATCGGTCAGGTAGTTGGCGGCCCACTTGTAAGCGCCGCTGGGGCTCAAGCGGACGACGTAGCCCCAGTTGTTGGCTTCAGCGGGCGGAGCGACGGGTCCGCCGCCGAGATCAACGGTGCCCATCAACTGACCGCCGATCAGGATGTCACCATCTGCCGCCACCGCGACGGCGTTGAGCGTGTCGTAGTACTTGCCGCCAAGGCGCTTGGAAAAGACGTGGTTGCCGCTTGGGTCGTACTTCACCAAGAAGGCATCCGCGCCCCCGAGCGACATCAGCGGTCCGCCGCCCAGGTCGATGGGGGCGGTGCCGCCGACCACGATGCCGTAGGCGCCACCCAGGTAGATGTTGTCACTGGCATCGACGGCAAGACCGGCCCAGGCGGCTTCGAACTCGGTGCTGCCAATCGCCTTGCCGAACACCAGCCGTCCGTCGGGCGCGTACTTGACGAGGTACAGATCCTGTTTGCCGTGGGTGTTTACCGGTCCGGCGCCGAAGTCGAGCGTCGTCGAGAAGTTGCCGGTCACCATGACGTTGCCGCTGTGATCGCTGACCACGCGCAGCACGGTGTCGGCCTCGCTGCTGCCGAAGTGCCGCACCCACAAGAGCTCGCCGGCGGGATTGAGCTTGACCACCGCGACGTCGTGATTGCCGTGCGGCACCCGTGGCCCATCGCCGAAGTCTACCGTCGCTGAAAACATGCAGCCGAGGTACAGGTTGCCGCTCGGGTCGACGGCCAGGCCGCGGATGATGTCGACGTTGGTGCTGTCGGGAATCTGCTTCACGTAGCGGACTAGCGAGGGTCGTGCCATGTCCGCCGGCCCCCCCGGATCGCTGGCGTCGCGCGCTAGGCCCGTGGCCAGGTCGGGCAGACCGTCTGGGCTGGGGGCTCCACCTTGGCTATTGCAGGCCGCAAGCAGCAGGCACAGGGACCATCGGGGCAGGCGCAGGGGGGAAGCATGGGTAGGCATAGCGGGGCCTTGTCTCCGTCGAGGAATGGGTCGGCGCAGCGACCTGCAGACGGAGGCGGACCATATCACAGCGCTGGGTGACAGGCGGTGCTGCCGGGCGGTCGAAGCCGCCGACCCAGACTGTGATAGCGGCCAGAGATCGGAGCGTGCGTGAGCGAGGGAGCGAGCGGTCGAGGGAGGATGAGCAGAATCGAATCAGATGAACAGCGTGACCTTGCCGGCCGAGGCGCGTTCGATGAAGGTGGCGGCGCCGCAGATCTTCAGTGTGGGGTAGTCGATGATCTCTTCTTTGCTGATTCCCATCAGCCCCATCGACATCTCGCACGCAAAGATCGTCACGCCCAGATCCGAGGCCGCCTCCAGCAGCTCCTCGACGGACGCGACCTTGCGCGACTTCATGATGTTGCGGATCATCGCGGCCCCCGCGCCGTTCATGTTCCACTGCGAAAGCGGCAGCTTGCGGGTGCCGCGCGGCAGCATCCAGCCGAACATGCGGCCGATCAGGCTCTTGCCGGCGCCGTTCTTTTTGGGATCGCGCAGCGCGGCGAAGCCCCAGAACGTGAAGAACATCTCGACTTCCATGCCCGACGCGGCAGCGGCGGTGGCGATGGTGAAAGCTGCGATGGCGTGATCGAGCGTGCCCGAAAACACCACCATCGACAGGCGGTCGACCTGCCCCTTGCCTTGGGTCGCGGTGCCGCTCTGCGCCATGGGCAGGGCCGCCAGCGGATTCTGTGACTCGACGCGGGCCAAGCGGGCCTGCAGATCTTCGATCTGCTTGGTCAGCGCTGCGACCTCGGAACGGACTTCGGTTTCGCTCACGGCTACGTCTCCTTGCGGATCAGAGCACGGTAGTAATTTTCGATTTTCTCGACGGAAATCAGCTTGTTTCCGGTCTTGGTGCACCACGACGTGACATCAGCCGGGAAGGCTTCGTCATCGGACAGAACGACAAGCTCCTGCGACTTGCTTAGGCCGCGGGCTTCCTTCGCCAGCGCAACGATCGGCATGGGGCAGGACTTGCCACGGGCATCGAGGGTCTTTTGGCTCATCGGGAGTGCTCCTGAAGCATGCCCAGCGTGGT
>DAORCZ010001134.1:0-2870 GCA_035345735.1 Pseudomonadota bacterium
ATCTGAGGCCGGGGCCGGGGCCACAGCGGGCGTCGCCGGGACGGCCACGGGCGCGCTGGGAGCCGTCGGGGCCGCGGCCGGTGGCGGGGCAGTCGAGTATCCCGCCGGTGGAGGCTCGGGTCCTTCGCTGGGGTCGGAAGCGGGGGCCGGCTTGCTGTCGACCGGAGCGGTGGGCGAGGCGGCGGCCGGGACCTTGGCCAGCGTGCTCGGCTCTAGGATGTGGAACTCGACACGACGGTTCTTGGCGCGACCGTACAGCGTCTTGTTGTCGCCGATCGGCCGCAGCGGGCCGTAGCCCTTGGCCACCAAGCGCGAGGCATCGATGCCGTGCTCCACCAACCAGCGCATCGCCGCCTTGGCGCGCCGATCCGAGAGATCGGTGTTGTGCGCTGCGTCGCCGCGGTCGTCGGTGTGACCCTCGATCGCCAGCTTGGTGATGATCGGCTGGGTGATAAGGACGTTGGCGACGGCCTGCAGCACCGGGAAGCTCTTCTTGAGGATCACGTCCTGGTCGTTGGCGAAGAACACCGACTTGAGGATGACGATCTGACCGGCCTTGACCAGCACCAGGCCGGGGCAGCCGTGCTTCTTGGGGTTGGGGTCGGGCGCGCCGGGCCGATCGGGACAGGCATCCTGGGCATCCACGATGCTGTCACCGTCTTTGTCGGGCTGCGGGCAACCCGGCTTCTGCGGATCGGGGAAGGCGCCGGCCCGCACCTGCGGGCACTGATCCTGGGCGTTGTAGACGCCATCGCCATCGCTGTCCGCGTCGGGGCAGCCGGGCTTCTGCGGGTCGGGGTGTTCACCCTGCGCGGTGGTCGGGCACTGATCCTGCGAGTCGAGCAGGCCATCGCCATCGCTGTCGTTTTCCGGGCAGCCGCGGCGGGCCGGATCGGGGTGTGCGCCCTGCGGCTGATCCGGGCACTGATCCTGCTCATCCAGGATGCCGTCGCGATCGCGATCGAGCAGCGGGCAACCCGGACGTTCGCTGTCGGGACGCGGCCCCTGTGGCTTGTCGGGACACTGATCTTGGGGGTCGGCGACGCCGTCGTTGTCGCGGTCGCGCGGCGGGCAGCCATGCTGGCTGGGATCGGGGCTGGCCACGCCGGGCTGCAGCGGGCAGGCGTCTTCCTTGTCCAGGATGCCGTCGCCATCGCGGTCTTTGCGCGGCGGGGTCAGCGGGGGCAGCGGCGCGTAGGCCAGACGGAACAGCGCGCGGGCATCCGGCGTCCCCGGCTCGCGCAGAGTGCCGATGCCACCGGCGACACCGACCTGGATCAGGCGGGCGATGTTGTAGTGCGCGCCGAGCAGGACCTCTAGGCTGGTGTAGTCGGGTCGGAAGGCGTTGCCGTTCACGACCACGGTGCTCAAGAGCGCTTCCGGACCGATGGCGAAGCGGTGCACAAGATCGGCATAGCCGAGTGCCGCGCCAAGCTGGATCGACGATCCCGTCACGCTGCCATCCGGCGTCAAGAAGGTGCCCAGCGAGGCCTCGGGCCGATACAGAAAGCCGGCTGTAAACGACCAGCGCAGGCGGCTGAACAGACCCCCGAGCACAAGCTTCGGCAGCACGCGCACGCCCTGCTCACTGGTATGCAGCGGTAGCGAGCTATCGATGGCGCGCAGGGGAATCCAGACGGTAGCCCCGAGGCTGATCGAAAACGGACTGCGATCCGGCTGGCCATAGGCGCGAACCATGACCCCCAGCCGCGGATCACCGACGGCGCCTCCGGCCGGCGACACCCCCAAAAGCGGCTGACCTTTTTCAAAGACCGTCACTGGCAGCGACGCCGCAATGGTGACGCGATCAAGGAAAGAGCCCGCGAGATCGATGTGCGTAAGCAGCTGATGCTCGATCACGGGCCGCGTGCTGCTAAACGATCCCGCCGCCGAACCCAGGCCAAAGACCAGGGGCAGGTGGGCGTAGTTCAGCGTCACACCGCCGGCGAAGTAGCGGGTCGAGGAATAAAAGGGGTGATCGACGAGGAACGACCACTCACCAGCCGGCGTTGGCTCGTAGCGATTGAGCTGAAAGCCCTGATTCTGCGCGTGAGCCAGCCGACCCGGCAGGCAGGCCAAGGCCAAGCACAGCACGATTGCTTTGCTGAATCTCAAAAATGCCTCCATCCGCGTGTGTGCCACCGGCTAGCGGCCCTGGGCCCGACGTCGCCGTCGGCCGAAGAGGACGCCCAGAAGAGGCGCCACGAGAGCCAAGAGAGCACCACCTGCGGTCGCCCCCCCCCGCCCACCGGGGATGGCGGCGCAACTAAAGCCGCCACCGGCCGGTCGCGCGTAGAGCGGCAGGGTGTTCATCACCGTCAGATTGGCCTGGTTGTTTTCGGGAACCGTGTCGGTGCTGGGGGCCGATACGGTGGCACTGAAGGTCATCGTGCTCTCGCCTTGCGCGGGCTGGACGGTGATCGCGATGGCCGGAGCGGTTCCCACCGGTAGGTTGGAGAGTCGGCACAGCACCTCTTGCCCACTGGGCTGGCAGGTAAAGCCCGGGGACTGGGTGTTGATGTAGCGAACCAGTGGCGGCAGGGTCAGCCGCAGAAGGACATTGCCGGTGTAGCTGGGTCCCTGGTTCTGCACGGTGAGCGTGAGCACCAGCGGATCGACGCCGCTCGCCTGGGCTGGCGAAGCGGTCAAGGTGACGGAGAGATCGGCCACCGAGCAGTACGGCGCGCCGCCATAGGGCCCAACTGCGGTGTCGAGCCGCAGGCCCGCTGCGCCCGCGCTGGCGCCGTTGGCCGGGAAGGTGACCATGGCGCCCGATGCCGTGCTACCGCCCGCCCCGCCGTCGATGCTGCGGGGGACTTGCACGCCCGGTGGCGTGCCGATGAAGCCGCCGCCGCCGCCGCCGCCCGGTC
>DAORCZ010001135.1:0-2870 GCA_035345735.1 Pseudomonadota bacterium
CAGAGCAGCAGCGCCGCCTGGCGCAGGCTCGACAAGAGCTGCCAGCGTCGGCGCAGAGGGGGCTGAAAGTTGAGGGTAGGGATGGGGGAACTGGAGGGGATCGGGGGCATTTTCATTCCTTTTTAGCTCTTACGAATTCCACTTACGACCAGGCCATAGACGGCATCAACGTCTGTGGTCTTGGGATGGCCATCTTTTACGATCTCGTCGGCCAGAACCTCGACGATCCAGCGGCCGGGCAGCGGGCTTGGGATGATGACGTTTTCGACGGTGTCGATGGTGTTGGAAGCGCCACCGGCGATCGACGAATTGCCATCGCGCAGCCCGGCGTTGCCCCAGTACATGCGGCCGTCGGGAGCGATCAGGCGTAGCGACAGATCGTTGACCCGGGCTTGGGCGGCGCCGACGGTGCCCATGGGATCGGTGAAGACCAGGGTGGCGACTAGCTCGGCCTCGTCGGGCCTGACGCTGACCACGTAGCGCTGGCAGCCCAGGGGCTTGAGCGGCGCGCTCTCGTCGATGACCAGCGTCGAGCGAGCGCGACCGAGCAGGCGCTTGAGATCGGCGGTGCCCCAGCCCTGGACGTTGCGATCGATGTCGCCGTTCGGGCCACCCTGCCGCCAGTCGTAGCGATAGGCGGTGTTGATCATCAGGGCCTTGGCCGTCGCCATCGCCGGGCGGCTGGCGAAGACATCGGCGGCTTTGCCGTGTCCGGCCCACACGCCCTCGTGCCACATCTGGAACAGCAGGCCGAAGTGCCCGCCGGTGATCGGCGTGGCGGCGCTGGTGCCGCTGAACATGGTGTAGCTCGACGTGGTGCTGCCGGCGGTGGTGTTGATCGAGTCGAAGTAGTGCGCCAGATCGGGCTTGATGCGACCGTCCGCCGCCGGGCCCGTGCTGCCGCTGCGCCGCCAGGTGTCGTCCTCGCGACCGGGAGTGTTGAAGTGCCGCACGGCGCCGACCGAGACGATGTTCTTGGACCAGGCCTGTGGGCGCGACATCGGGCTGCCGGCGTTGCTCTGCGACTGGGTGCTGAGGATCGGCTGCTTGAACAGGTAGTCGTCGGTCTCGGCGGACAGCGTGGTGTAGGCCGTCGTCAGGCTGCTGCCGACGCTGGAAGTCTGGAACACGGCGCGATAGCTGCCCATCGGATCGGTCAGCTCGCGGTTGATGTCGTAGCGCGACTTCATGCCGCCGAACTGGGTGGACTGGGTGTAGAGGAAAAAGATGCCCTGTCCCGACGGCAGCATGCCGCGCGCACCCGGCGTCTTGCCCTGTGCGAAGTTGATGCCGAAGCAGCTAGAGCCGTGCAGGCTGCCGCTGGTGGCGCCGGTGCTGTGGACGATGGGCTTGTTGGCCCACTCCTGATGATCCTGACGCACCTCGGTGTCGAAGACCTCGCCGCGCACGCCCTGGCCGGTCCAGCCGTGCATCGTCTCTAGGGCGTTGGCGCCGCCGACCTCGCGCACCAGGTCCATGTCGGTCTCGCCGGGGCCGCCCCAGCGATCGATGTATTGCACGCTGTCCTCGCCGACGATCTGCAGGAGCAGCGAGGGCGGGAGCGTCGCCTCGATCCGCATGCCGCCGGGCTCGATGAGGTCAATGTGGCCACCCGCCGCGGTGATCCGCGCCGCCAGCTCAGCCTGACGGGTCGCCCCGCCCTCGCCCAGCATGATCGAGTAGCGCTGCGTTGGGAGCGCGGGGGCCAGCGTCGGGGCGGCCATGGCCTCACGCAGCACCGGCTCTAGGCGGAAGCTCGCCAGATAGGGGCCGACGTAGCGGACGTAGGGCAGACCCGCCACCGAGGCCCGCGCCGCAGCCGGGATCTCGACGAGGTAGGTGTGGTCAGACAGGAAGCGCAGCACCTTGCCGCCACGCTCGGCGATGGCCTGGGCAAACGCGGGCAGCGGCGTGGCGTGAAACTGCACCAACACCAGCCCCCCGCGCGATCCCCCCTCCATCGTCGCGGCAGCCAGCATGGGCAGCTCGCTCGGCGCGGTGAGCAGCGGATCGAAGGCCTGGTCGGCGAGGCGGATCTTGTACTCGGTCTGCCGCACGCGGCCCAGGAGCTCCTGCCCGTCGCGGGCATAGGCATAGAAGGCGCTCTGCGTACCGTCCGCTTGCTCCTCCTGCCAGAGGTAGAGCTCCACCAGGCCGCGCTGGGGAGCGGGCGCTGGGGCGCTCGGCGTCGCCAGGCCGTCGCTCTCATCACGGACCCCTCGTCGTCCTAGTTCATCGCTGCGGGCTTCGCCCAGGACCAGGCGGCGCAGGCCGTGCACAGGAGCCGAGGTGCGGTGAAAACACAGGCCACTGCCGGTGAGCAGGGCATAGCGCCCGGTCGCATCCAGCTCGGCCCCGGGCAGGACCTGGCTGGCGGACAGCGCGGTATCGGTCGCGGGCAGCACCCGCACCGCAGCTGTACCGTCGGAAGCGACATCGCCACAGGCCACCGCCAGCGGCAGCGCCAGCACGGCCAGAAGGCCAGCAGAGGTCAAAGAACGTCGAGCCATGTAAGGTTCTCCTGTCACGATGTCGCGTTTACTTGACAATTCGGTACTTGCGCAGCACCGACATCAGCCGTTCGGTGGGTAGACCATAGACGGTGCGCCCGTCGAGCCCGACCATGGTTTCGCCGGCTACCAGGGCATTGACCACCGCTTCTTCGGTCGCCTGCACCACCGCCTGCAGCAGCGGATCGAGCTGGTCGTTGGGCAGCGCCGTGAAGTGCAAGAGCCCGCGGCTATCCGGCTCGGGCAGCGGCAGGCCGAAGGCGATGAACAGATCGCCCGAGGACTGATAGGACACGGCCCCCAGCCGCCCCAGGCCCAGCGCCGGTCGCCGCGCCAGACGCGCCATCTGCTGCGGCAGGA
>DAORCZ010001136.1:0-2859 GCA_035345735.1 Pseudomonadota bacterium
ATTCACGGTGAGCTGATCGGCATCAACACGGCGGTTCACTCGGGCGGGCCGGGCATCGGCTTTGCGATTCCCATCGATCGGGCGCGCACCATCGTCAATGACCTGCTGCAGTTTGGCCGCGTGCGCTACGGCTGGCTGGGGATCCGTCCCTCAGCGCTGCGCCAGGGCCGTCGCGCTGTCGGAGTCGTCGTCGCCGAGGTCGAAGCCGGCAGTCCCGCCGAGCGCGCCGGGATCCAGCGCGGTGAAGTCATCGTCGGCGTCAACGACGACAACACGCCGTCGGTCGAGGCCTTCTGGGATCGCATCCAGCGCGTCCTGGCCGGCGAAGAAGTCCGGCTGCGGCTGCAGCGCGGTGAGGTGCGGGTACAGGCCGCGCCGCTTGATCCCAAAGAACAGTCGAGCCGCGCCCAGCGTCGTCTTGGCCTGGATGTCACCGACGCCGAGGGGCGGGCCGTCCTGGTGCGACGGGTTATTCCCGGCGGCATCGCCGACCGCATCGGCTTCCAGATGGGCGACGCCATCCTGCAGATCGGCGCACGAGCCATCAAGAACAGCCGCGACTTCGCCACCGCCCTCGGTGAAATCCGCCCCGGCAACGACACCGTCATGCTGGTGGTGCGCGGCCAATACAGCTACTACGTCACGGTCCCGCTCTAGCCCGGCTGGCGGAGTCTGGGCGGGATCGCTTTAGGAGCGTCGCCCCAGCCGCAGGCGCTCGAGCAGGCCGCGGCTTAGCTCCGATTCGATCATGCGGGTGATCTGTTCGGCGCGGGTGCCCTGCGTGCCGCTCCCCGGGCCGCTCATGCCGCCGATGCCGGACACTGGGCGTCCATTGACGAACACCGCCGGCAGGCTCATCGCTCCCAAGCGTGCCGCGTCGCGCTGCGCCCGCGCCATGTACAGCCGGGCTGGGGTCTGTCGGCTCTGCGCCTCTAGGCGATCGAAGTCCAGGCGCTGGCTAAGGACGCTCTGCGCAAACTCGACGTAGCTCAGCAAGAAGCGACGGCGCATCAGGTCCAAAATCGCGTCATAGGTGCGAAAGAAGGCCGGGCCGTTTTCCTGCGCCAGGGCCGACAACACCAGGGGGACGCGCTGCGTTCGCTCGTTGATCAGGTACGACGCGCTCCCCAGCCCACTCGTCGGTGACAGCAGCGCGCCGTTGGGGGCCGGGAGGTACGCGAAGCGCACCGCATCGGCGTAGGGCCGCAGGATCTCGCGCAGCTCGCGGGCCAGCTCGCAGGTGGGGCCGCTCTCTAGGTTGCCGACCAGCACGACGACCACCGGCGACACCTTGGGTCCGCGCAGCGGTACATCGCTGAGATCAAAGCGCGCGGCCGACGGGGCTGAGCGATGCGAGCGCGGCGGCGGGGGCAGGCTCGGGCCGCTGCTCCGCAGTCCGCTAATCCGCGATCCCAACAGCGCCGAACCCATGGTGCTGGGGAAGGGCGAGGACGCTTCGCTGCTATCGCTCGTCGAGAGCAGCTCTTCATAAAGCCCGCTCCACGGCGTGCCCGCCTGCAGCAGCTGATAGGCGCGACGGCGCTGGCGCTCCATCTCTTCCCGCAGCACGCTCTCGCTGGTTGGGCTGCGCAGGCGGCGGCCGTTCAGCCAGACCTCAGGAGGCGTGCGAACCGCGCTCCGCATGCGACCCCACAGCTGTAGGGCCAGGCTGCGCTGACGTCGCTCGCGAAGCTGCAGCCGCAGCGCAGCCGCATCGATGCCATGGCTGGCTGCCGCGGCAAAGAGCTGCAGATCGCCATCGCGGCGTCGCTCGCTGCCAAGCTGTGAGCCGGCATCGGAGAGTGCCCAGCCCAGCTGAGGGGGCCAGTCGGCCAGCCAGTCGGGATTCTCGGCGACCTGCAGCAGGAAGCGGGCACAGTCCGCCCCGACCAGCGACCAGGCGGCCAGGCTCAGCTCCGCGCCGCGCTCCGCGACTTCGCTGCCCAGCACCGGATGCAGGCGGAGCTGGATGTCGTCGTTTTCGGTCACAAGCTGCAGATAGCGGCCGAGCTCAGGGCCGGTGCTGCGATGGCCAAACGGCAGGAACAGGTCGATCGTCAAGGCCGCCCGAGCTGCCCCGAACGAGGGCACCTCAGCCGACGGAACCAACACCAGCTCGCTCGTGCCACCGGTGGGCACCGGCTTGCCGTAACCGACCGGCGAGCCGGCCGGCAGCCCCGGCCCATGGCGCGTTCCTCCGCGGGCGGAAGGATTTGGCTGAGCCTCGACAGCAAGCGGCAGCAGCCACAGCGCGATGAGCGCAGGCAGAGCGGGCCACCGCCAGAAGCGGGCTGCCCAGAACAGCGTGAGTGTGCTACATGGCAACGTCATGCAGAGACGTGTTGTCGTAACGGGGATCGGCCTGTGTACGCCGCTTGGCCTGGGTCGTGAGGCGACCTGGCAGGCCCTGATTGCCGGACAGAGCGGCATCGGACCGATCACTCACTTTGACACCAGCCAGTTTGCAACGCGCTTCGCGGGGGAGGTCAAGGGTCTTGACCCGACTACGTTCATCGACAAGCGGGAAGCCAAGCACTTAGACCCCTTTGTCATCTTTGCGGTCTATGCGGCGAAAGAAGCGGTGGCGCACGCCGGTCTGCGCATCAGTCCCGAGCCGGCCGATCCGCCCGGCCCGTTTATCGCCGAGCGTGCCCCAGTCCTGGGTGTGCGTGAGGACGGTAGCTATCCCTGCGACCGCGTCGGGGTGTACATCGGCGCTGGGCTGGGTGGGGTGACGCATATCGAGAGCACACATACCACGCTCCTCAACAAGGGGCCGGGGCGGATGTCGCCCTATTTCGTGCCGCAGATCATCGTCAACATGGCTCCCGGCGTGATCTCGCTGCAGTCGGGATACAA
>DAORCZ010001137.1:0-2853 GCA_035345735.1 Pseudomonadota bacterium
ACGTCCTCATGAGTTGCGGACTTCTCGAGCGCGCGGACGTCCTCGGTGCGGCACTGGCGCTTCGGACGCCGGCTCAGCCGGGCCCACCGCCGAGAGCGTCCGAGTCGATCGGGCGCGGTACGTTGAGTGGCGTCATCGAAGAGCGCTTGCGAGTCTGGAGCCCCGGGCAGAACGGCATCGACGAGGGAGGCTGCGGGGACGACTACTCCCTCGTGTAGGGCGACAGCAAAACTGACCCCCAAACGACAGTAAATCTGACCCCCCCCCGAGCCGGCGAGGAGGCCGTGATGGGGACGAGGGAAGGGGCCGTGACACCCTGCGTGGCGGAGGTGTCGATGGTCGAGCCGGAGCTGATCCGGCAGCTTCGCACGCTGCACGAGCAGGGGTGGGGGGCCAGGCGGATTGCCCGCCAGCTGGGGATCGCGCGAAACACGGTCAAGCGCTACCTGCAGGGAGGGGTGGGGGCGCAGAGGCAGGAGCGGCCCGGGGCTTGGTGCCTGAGCGCGGAGGAGCGAGCTCTGGCGCTGGAGCTGTTCGATGGCCAGGCCGAGGGCAATGCCGTGGTGGTGGCGGACCTGCTGCGGGAGAAGGGCCTGGAGGCAGGGGTGCGGACGGTGCAGCGCGTGTTGTCGCGGCATCGTGCGGAGCGCCTGGCGGCGGCGGTGGCAACGGTGCGGTTCGAGACGGAGCCCGGCCATCAGATGCAGGTCGATTTCGGTGAGAAGTGGGTGTGGATCGCTGGGCTGCGGACGCGGGTGCATCTGCTCGCGGCCGTTCTGGGCTACTCGCGTCGGATCTTCGTCAAGGCCTTCCTGAGTGAGCGACAGGACGACTGGCGCGAGGGGATTGCGTGTGCTTTCCGGCATTTCGGCGGCGTGCCGCACACGCTGCTCGGGGACAATGCGCGCGCCTTGGTGATCGAGCGTGACCGGAGCACGGGGCACGTGCGTTTCAATCCAGCCTACCTGCAGTTCTGCGGGGACTGGGGCGTGACTCCGCGGGCCTGCGGGCCCTACCGGGCGCGGACCAAGGGCAAGGTCGAGTCGGGGGTGAAGTACGTCAAGCGCAATGGTCTGGCGGGCCGGCAGTTCGCGAGCTTCGCCGAGCTCGAGGAGCACCTGGCGGCCTGGTGTGCGCGGGCAGACCGGCGCGTCCACAAGAGCACCCACGAGCGTCCGTACGACCGCTTCGTGGCCTCGGAGCAGCAGGCGCTGAGGCCCCTCCCGGAGCGGGCCCTGCCGGTGCGCGAGCGACGTCTGGCCCGCAAGGTCAGCGGCGACTCGTTCGTGGACATCGACACGGTGCGCTACAGCGTGCCGCACCGCCTGGTGCGTGATCGCGTCGAGGTGCTGGTGGGCGAGCACAGCGTCCAGGTCTTCCACGCTGGCGCGCGCGTGGCCGAGCACCGGCGCTCCTGCGAGCCGCACGCCCGGGTGGTGGATCCCAGCCACCTCGACGGACTCTGGAGGCGGCCGGAGACGCCGCCCGCCGCTCCGACCCTGAGCCCGTTGGCTGCCCTGGGCCGCTCCCTGGCTGACTACGCCGCGGTGGCCGAGGTGCGCCAGTGAGCGAGCTCATTCACGCCCGCGTGCTTCAGCACCTGACCAAGCTCTACCTCGGCCGCGTAGCCGAGCAGCTCGACGCCCTCCTTTCCGACGCCGCACGCAAGCAGCCCACCTACCTGGACTTCCTGGACCAGGTCCTGTCCGAGGAGATCGGCTCCAAGCAGCGCAAGCGCGTCGCCATGGGCATCCAGATCGCCCACTTCCCGGCCGTGCGCACCCTCGAGGAGTTCGACTTCCGCTTCCAGCCCTCGATCGACCAGAAGCTCGTGCGCGAGCTGGCCACGGCACGCTACGTCACCCAGACCGAAAACGTCCTGCTCTTCGGCCCCCCGGGCGTTGGCAAGACCCACTTGGCCATCGCCCTGGGCCGGGCCGCCGTCGAGGCCGGACACTCGGTCCTCTTCACCAGCGCCACGGCCCTGCTGGCCGGCCTGGCCAAGGCCGAAAGCGAAGGCCAGTTGGCTGACAAGATCGCCTTCTACGCCAAGCCCCGCCTGCTGGTCATCGACGAGCTGGGCTACTTGCCCTTCGAGAAGCGCAGCGCCCACCTGTTCTTCCAGCTCGTGGCGCGCCGCTACGAGCGCGGCAGCATGCTCATCACGACCAATCAGCTCATCGGGCAGTGGGGCACCGTCTTCGGCGACGACGTCCTGGCGGCGGCCATCCTCGACCGCTTGCTGCACCACTCACATACCCTCCTCATCCAGGGAGAGAGCTATCGCCTCAAGCAGAAGAAGAAGGCTGGACTGCTCGGAAACAACGCAGGCCGCAATTGACGGGGTCGCCGGCCGTGGAAGCTGACGCCCCTGCGGACGCCCCAGACGGACGGGCGCCCACAGGGGGCTTGGAAACCGCTGCGCGGTTCCCACAGCTCCCACCGCCCTCACCAGAACCAGGGACCGACGTGATAATCAGGCTGGCAGGGGGTGGGTCAGTTTTAGTGTCGTAAAGGGGTCAATTCTTCCTGTCGTCCGACAATCCCCACACGATCAGCGAGCCTGTCGTCCTGGCCTCCCTTCTAGACCGCCAGGTGCGCTCCGAACTCGGCAACGCCGGCAACCGCACTCACGGCCGGCCAACAACGTCCCGCCGTGGAGATGGCCCGGGTCTTGACCGGTGCCTGGACGGCGGTCCACACGACGCCTGCGTAGTCGGGCGCAAGTCCTGCGCCAGGGCCGTCGGCGCTCATTCCGACCGGCCCGCGTTTTCAGTCGCTTAGGTGTCCTCCGCCGCGGCACACGGCTTGCTCTCCAGCTCTCTGGCGTCGCTTCGCCCCAGGAGGTTCCCC
>DAORCZ010001138.1:0-2851 GCA_035345735.1 Pseudomonadota bacterium
AGGGGGACGGGAAAGTCCCCCCTGAACGCTTACGCCGCGACCCCGATCAGGGTTCGCTCCCCAGCCTCAGCCGGCGGGGACCTTCACCGCGGCGCTTGGGGTCGCCCACCATGGGCACACCATTCTGTACGTCCGGGAACATCCGGACACTCAGCCTTGCGATGCGGCTTGTAGGGATGCGGCGAGATTCGGCCGCCTCAACTGGCTAGGTTCAGACCTCACAAGGTAGGAGCATTCCCCCAGTCAGGTGCAGTATTCACACGCTCCATTACATCCGGGGCAGTGCAACAGCGTGGAGCCTAGGTAGACCATACTCAGACCGACTCTGGCTTTTCGCCTCGGGGGCATTTTTTGTCGGGGTGCTGCCTTTTTGCTGCTTTTTTGCTGCTGAGCAGTTGCGCGGCTTTAGGTGGTCATTTCAAGAGCCCTTTAGTAGTCATCCTCCCAATATTACCGGAGCGCCTGCATATACACGCCCACTTGGTAGCTTCTTGCACTCCATTTATCCCTTGTGTACCCAAGTCTGTTCTTTTCTGCTGCTAGTGCGACCTCCGCGCCAGCAACGGCGAACATCACTTAGGCGCTGGCTCCCAGAAAAGTGCGATCGTTTTGCGATCATTTTGCGCGGAACGATGGCGCGGGTTTAGGACTCATTTCTGCAGAAATATGAGCAGGCCACTGCTCACGGCGTTTTCCTGAAATCGCCTTCACCTGAGCCACAGCCAGCGGTTGACATGACTTGTGGTCGAGGCACTCCTGCGCGGCGCCGCTCGCACACAAGAGACGTCGTGGTAGGCACGTCGCAACCTTAGAGATTGCGCGCGCCATCGTCGTGCGAACTTGGCCACGGTAGACTAGCTGCCGGGCCGCTCAGTAGAGCAGACCGGGCGGCGGGTTGCTCGGACGTCCGCATGCGGACGTCCATTAGACGTCCGCAGTGACGTCCAGCAGACTTCCGATCCCAACGTGGTGCGGGGTGTGTAGCTGGTCCCGACCAGCGGTGATGCCGGAATCGGCGCAGACCTGGCTGGACGTCAGATGGACGTCCAGCGCGCATGCCTCAAACCCCGGGGCTGTCCAAATCGTATCCCCGTATCCAGGCGTAGGCGCTTGTCACAAGCCCGTGGGCGGCGCCTTCCCCAAAATCGAACCAGGCCAGCGAGACATCAAGCGCGCCCGCCAGTCGCCTGGTGTAGTTGACGCGGAGGGCCGCTGATCCCCATCAAGGCCTGGGTCGCGTCTGGTTGCGGTGCGGTCTATTGCGGTGCGGGTCCATGGCGCGGGTCCAGCACTCGGCTGGGTGAACCTGTCGCGGGCCCCACTTGAGGGCCGACCACCCCGCAGCGCAGCCAGGCAAGATGCCAGCCTTGGCGCCAGGCCTGGCGCCAGACCTGGCACCAGGCCTGGTGTCTTGCGAGTCTTGCTGCAGCCAAGGCACCGCACACCCAAGCTCCGCACCCGCAGGCCGCCGCGATGGAATCCAGATGGAGCAGCACCACCGCCTGCGGCGTCTCCAGTCCGCGAAGTTGGAGCATCGGTCCGCGAAAACAGCGCGGCCCGGTCCGCGGAGACCACCTAGACCTACTGATCCTGCTCAGTGACAGCGCTGGCCCGCCGCACGACGACACGGCTCGCCACGGATCACGACGCGGTGCGGCGCGGTGTCTCTGTTCGGTTTCGGTTTCTCTCTCTGGGCGCGATCGCTCGCCACGGATCGCTACTCATCAGAGGTGTAAATCGAGGAGCCCGCTGTGGTGGGGTGTGCGTGCCGATGCGAGCCATGGTGCTCCGCTCCGGGCCGAGCGCGCGTAGCTCGGTGCTCCTGTCGGATGAACTGCTGCTCGGTCGCCGATGGCTGCCTGGGTTCCGCCCGGTGGAGTAGACGGTAGAGAGCTGAGCGGCACGACTGCGATCTGTTCGGAACAGTTCTCCGCGTCTGCGATGCGGGGGCCAAGGCAACCGCCAGGGCCTGCGCGGCATGTCGAACTGTTTGCGTCACAGGTTTGTTCCTGGTCGAAGCCGGCGGCAGCCGGCGTACCAAGACGGTGGCGCTGGTAGTCGAATCGGGGATGTTGTGGGCGCCCGCTGAATCATTCCCGCGTTTTTCGCCGTCGGGGCCGCAAGCCCTTCGCGCGGTCGTGAGGAATGATTCAAGCGGGATCAGAGACGGAACGCTACCTTCTGAACGTGTAGGTTTGCGTGCCGACCCGAAGTAGAGCGACGGAATCGAATGGCGGGGAATCGCGGCCGAGTGCTCTCAGCCCTCTCGCTTCTTGCGCTCCTCCATTGTGGCGATTAGCGCTGGCAGCACCATCCGGTCCTTGATGCGGCCGGCGGCGGCCTTGACTTCAATGAGGGTCGGCAGATCCAAGAGGCGAACGAGCGCCGTGCCCATGGGCACTTCCTCGGTGTGCGCCAGCAGCTCCTCGTAGCCGCGGTGGTCATTCAGCTCGCACAGGACATCCAGCCGGCCCATCCGGGTCTGCAGGTTCAGCTGGCCGCGACCGGCCAAGTCGCTCTCTCGCGGCGGTAGGTGTCGCTGTGTCAGGTCAGGCCAGAAGTGAGCCCCGATGTCGCCAAGGACCTTCATCAGCCTCGCGATGTTTTCGGAACTGCGCCGGTGCACGATGTCCAGGTCCTTGGTCGTGACCGGAGCGCCATGGATGACGCCCGCGGCCCCCCCTACGACGATGAACTCGATGCCAGCGGACGCTAGTTCGTCGAGAAGGGCCGTAATCAGCTCGGGGACGGCCATCAGCCAGCTCGCTTGAGCGCTCGTTGTTGACGCAGGTTCTGCGCCAGCTCCTCCAGATCGAGGCCGATTTGAATCCCCTGGTGAAGCCGCTCGCGA
>DAORCZ010001139.1:0-2849 GCA_035345735.1 Pseudomonadota bacterium
GTGGGTTGGTGATTCCCACCAACGTAAGCAGCAATCATATCCGCAACGGCGAACCCGACATTCCATTTATTCTGCCAAATTTTGAGCAAGATGCATACACGCCATTCGCCAAGATCTTGCCCAATGTGAAGCTTCCTAAGTTCAGTCTGCAGTTTAGTCTGGCCAAGAAGATAGCCTTTGACGGCGAACCGCATCTGTTCCTGCATCGCCCAACGATGGATGATGTGCTGCAGGGCGGGCTGGGGGACTGTTTTCTTCTGTCTACGATCTGTGGGATCCTCGATAAGGACTGGGGTCCAGACTATATCGAGCGCATGATGTGCATGAGCCCAGATGGCCAAACCGTCACCGTGCGATTGTTTGACTTTTTTACGACCGAAGAACCCCGTGTACGGGCCAATGTGGCCCGCTATGTGACAGTGGATTATAGCCAAATTGTCGGCAAGTTCCGCGAGGGGCGGATGGGGGCAACCGGGGCGCCCTGGGTGCATGTCTTAGAGAAAGCCTTCGCCGGCTTCAACTACGGTCAGCTGTTCGCGTCGGCGAGCGAGGCCGGTGCCTATCTTGGGCTTGGCGACGGGGGGCTGCCCTATCGGGCGATGCAGGCGCTGCTCGGCACCGCCTGTGAGAGCGAGTCCTTGGTCGCCCGCGAGGATATCAATCCCTGGGCCGAGACGCTGGACCGCTTCCTGCGCTATGGCGTGACCTCGGGCGGATTGCAGCCGGATGCTAGCGCGATGGCTGAGTTTACCGCGTGGCACTCGCAAACCATCGTCAGTAAGTGGGATGCATTCTGCAATCCGGATTTTTATGATGAAGGGGCAGATGCCGCCCGCAGGAATTATGTGCGTCGCTTGGAGGATGTGGTTCAGTTTCTAAATGATAATGGCTGTCCGGATCGGGTTCGCGACCTGATTAGTATGTCTTTGCTGCGGAATCAAGTGTATCCCTCTAAGCGTGGAACGGCTGTCTATGCTGACTGGCAGATGTCCGCCCATATGAGATATCAGCGCCTGCTGCGCGAAGGCAAAGTCATGGTGGCTGCGACGCGGTCATATAAATTTAAAATCGTCGCGCAAAAAACCGAGCTATTTGGTATTCCTATCGGGCTGCCGGATGCCAGTACCGTGGTGCCGGAGGGCAAGGGGCTGCTCTGGGGCCATGGCTACACCGTGCTTTCGGGGGCGCCAGCCCAGACGACGCTGCCGCCGCCCGCGCAAGAGCTACGGACGCTGTGGGTGCGCAACCCCTGGGGCTCGATGGGGCGGATCTATCGCCGGAAGAGCAAGGACCGCACCACGCTGAAGGCCGAGGCGTCGGTGGCCCACCCGGTGTTCTGGCTGGAGCTGAACGACCTGCTCAAGCGCTTCGAGCGGATCGACTACTGCGACCCGCCGCCCGCCGATGAGATCGCGCCCGCCGTGCCGGTGCTGCTGCCGTAGCGCGGCCGTCCAGAGCAACCACTGCGACCCAACTTTTACGGACTTGCTGGGGAGAACTGACGATGTCATCCACAGAGACTGCACCCGTCTCGATGAGCGGACTGGCGGGCGCGCTGCGCCAAGCGATGGAGGGGAGCGAGCGGCTGGTGCTGCGCGGCGATACGCTGGGCGCGGGGGTCCCGACGCGGTCGCTCTTGCGACTCTTGCGGGCCGACGCCATCACGCTGGAAAGCGCGGTCGTCCACGAGGCCGAAGACCACCTGAGCCTGAACGGGTCAGCGACGCTCTACGACCTGCCAAGCCTAGACGTCGCGCTGTCGATTCGCGCCACCGCTGCGGGGCTGGCCGTGGAGCTGCAGGCCGGTCTGCCGACCGGACAGACCATGGCGCTGCCGGGCCTGCCGGGGCTGTCGCTAGGCCAGGTCTCCCTGTCGCTGGCGATGGAGGTGGTGGCCGGTGCGGGGTCCGCCAAGGGCGCGCTGCACGGCACGGTGCAGTTAGGAGACATCGCGGTTCCGGTGACACTGCCGCTGCCCAAGGTGGCCGATGGCTGGATCGTGACGGGCCAGTTTCCTGAGGCGGATCGTCCAGGGCTGACGGTGCTGAGCCCCTTCGTCGGGGCCGTCGATCTGCCGACGCTGCCGGAGGGCCTGGGGGATGCGCTGCGGCTGTCGGAGTTTGAGCTGGTCTTGCAGCGCGCGCCCTACGCCAGCTTCACGCTCGTTGCCGCGCCGTGGGAGATCATCGCGGGCCAGCTATCGATCAGCGACATCGAGCTGCAGATCGTAGCGGCGCTGCCGAGCGCGGGCGTGGCGAGCGAGCTATCGCTGCGGCTGCAGGCGATGATCGAAGTGGGCTCGGTGCTGCTGCCCGTCGTGTTTGCGCGGGCCAGTGATGGTCAGGGCTGGGTTCTGGATATGGATACGGGGCTTGTGCCGCTGCCCGGCATCGCCGATCTGGCGGCGTTTCTGGGCGGGTCTGCCGCCTTCGATACGCTGTTCCCTGGGCTGAGCGGCTTTGGCGGGCTGGCTCTGCGCAACCTGCACGTCGAGCTGCCGGGAAACCTGCGCGGCCTGCGCGCGCTGTCGTTCTGCATCGGCACGACGGCACCGTGGACGCTGCCAGCGCTGCCCGGCTTGGCGCTTAGCGAGGCGACGACAACCTTTCGCATTGCCGACCCGCTGTCATCGACGACGCGCGCCGTCACCGGAGCGGTGACTGGAACGGTGATCATCGGTGGCTTGCCATTTCTGCTCAGCGGAGAAAAGACGACGCCGAGCGCGCCCTGGCAGCTCGCGGGACGACAGCTGGATGAACAGCCGCTGTCTTTAACCGCGCTCTTTGCTGACTTCATGGGCACGACGGTGCCGGCGGGGGGGCCGGACTTTGCGTTTGTCGATGTGCAGG
>DAORCZ010001140.1:0-2838 GCA_035345735.1 Pseudomonadota bacterium
CCACCCTGACCGCCAGCAGCTATGACGACTGCGAGCGCTTCGGTGGTGGCGCCGAATATTTTCTGGGACCGCGCGCACTGATCTGTCTGCAAGGCGATGAGCATCGCAGCCTGCGCCGCCAGATTGGCCCCGGCCTGCACGCCGAGCGCCTGCGCGCCTGCCTGCCCCAGATGGACGAGGAAGCGCAGAAAGCGGTGGCGCAGCTACGCAGCGATCAGCCGCTGCTCATGCACGAGGTGTTTCAGTCCCTGACCCTGCGCATCATCTTGCGCTGCCTGTTCGGCGACCTGCCGCCGGCGCGGGCCGAGCAGCTGCGCAGCGACGTCTTGGCGTACCTCGACGGCATGTTTCAGTCGTGGATGTTCGCGCTGAACATGATGGTGGGTTCCGATTCGCTGCGCGCCGCCATCACGCGAGGCAGCGGTTGGATCTCGCGCATGCCGGGGGCGCTGGGGCGCCTGGTGGGCCGGCTGCCGCTGGTGTCGGTCGGGCAGCGACAGCTCTCGCTGCATCGCTTGCTCGACGAAGAGATCCAGCTCTGCACCCGCAACGAGACGAACGCGCGCGGGGGTCTGCTGCACGATCTGGTGCAGACCGAGAGTGGCGAGCGACAACTGAGCGCTGCCGAGGTTCGCGATCAAGTGTTGATGCTGCTGATCGGGGGGCACGAGACGACGGCAACCACGCTGGCCTGGACGATGCACTGCCTGGCCAACCATCCGGCTGCGGTGCAGCGACTGCGCGCCGAGCTGACGAGCGATGCGGTGCAGCGCGGCGGCCCAGAGGCGCTGCGCACCCTGCCTTACCTAGGAGCGGTGATCGATGAGGCGATGCGGCTCTATCCCATCGCGCCCTTTGTCTCACGTCGGCTGCGGAAGCCGATGCAGATCGCGGACATCACGCTGCCCGCAGGCAGCTATGTCAACCCTTGCATTTACTTAATCCAGCGACGGGCGGACCTCTGGCCAGAGCCCACCCAGTTTCAGCCCGAGCGGATGCTGCAGCGGGCGGCACCAGCCGCGCAGTTCTTTCCATTTGGCGCAGGCCCGTGGCGGTGCATCGGTGCCGCCTTCGCTCTTTATGAGCTGCGTATCGTCCTCGCGCGCATCCTGCAGCACTTCATCCCGCAGCCGCTGCCGGGTGTGGTGATTCACCCCGAGCTGCGCTGGCTGACCATCGCCCCCAGTGGAGGCTTACCGCTGCGGCTGCAGCCGGCCGCAAACCCCGACCATGCGCCGCTGAATCCTCGCTAAGATGAGTGAGGATCGAAGATGTCCTGGCAAGCACTCGGCAAGCAGCGGTACCGCGTGGAGCACGACGTTGTCTACTGGGAGACCGAGGGCGAAGTCTCTGCCCAAGAAGTGCATGCGATCACGGACGTCATCGTGGGCGTTCATCGCCAGCACGGCAGCGCGTACGTCATCTGTGACTCCACTCGCTCGACCAACTTCTCACCCGAGGCGCGACTGGCGATGCGGCACCGCTACGAAGCGGGAACTGCGGTGCAGGCCCCGTCGGTGGTCATCGGGGGCAGCTCTTTTCAGCGCGTGCTGCTAACCCTGGTGGTGCGCGCGATCCGGCTCTTGGGAAAGCAGCCGCCACCGATCGAGTTCGTGCCCACGATGAACGCGGCCGAGCGCTGGGTACAACGCCAGCGCGAGCTGCGCGCGCACCATCAGGCCAACGAATCGCAGCCCTAGGCTTTGAAGGCGCTGGCGTCGGGCAGGCCGCTACCGGCGAGATCAGCGCCCATGGCCGTGAGGACGCCGCTGAAGATGTCGGCTTCGTTGCTGGTCTGCTTGCCGGGCTGCGGTGCGCCGGTGCGGGCATCGAAGCCGTACGCCAAAGTGGTGCTGGGATCGACGCCGCCCAAGACGGTGTTGCCCTTGACCATCGGCGAGATCAGCAGGAAGCCGTTGTTCAGATCGTGGCCGCTGCCAAAGACGGTCGCGTTGTCGGGGCGCGGGCGGGTGCGACCGAAGTCGGTGGCGACATAGATCAGCGTGCGATCCCACAGCGTCTCGCCAGTGCCGGTGTCGAACGGCTCGGACTTGAGCAGGCCGATGAGCTTGTCGACAACGCCAAGGATGCGCTGCCACATAAAAGCCTGCGAGCCGCGGTGATCCTGATGGCTGAAGTCGAAGGCGAGCGGTGGGTTGAAGAGGCCCGCGCTGCCGCCGAGCTTGACGTTGAAGTCAGGGCCGATGGTGACCGCGGCCGAGACACGATACTTAAGGAGCAGAAAGGCCAGCGCCGCCTGACCCTGATACGGATCGTTGAAGAAGTCAGGGAATACCGCGCGCACCTTGGCCCCGTCGGGAGACGAGCCCAGGCCGTACTGCGAGAGCGGAATCTGCGGTAGCTCGGGCAGGACGTTTAAGCGGGTGATGAGATCCTGCTGTTCGAGCCCCAGCGCGGAGTCGCGCTGCGTGCGCCAGCGCGTCAGGGCTTTGGAATTCGCGAAGGTGCGACCAAAGACGCTGCTGCTATCCAGCTCGTTGCGGGCGGCGCGGGCCAGCGCGATGACATCGCCAGACGGGGCGCCGACAATGCCGCGCTGCCCATCGAGCCCAAGCGGCCACAGGCTGGGGTTGGTCACCGTCTCGGCGTAGACCGAGGGGGGCAGCGAGGCATCGGTGCCGCGCTCGCCATAGCCACCGATCGCCATGTTGACGTTGGGCAGCGGCATGCCCTGACCCCACTGCAGCGCCACGCACTCTTGCAGCGTGCGACCTTTCCAGGCGGCGTTGCCAGTGATCGATCGCTTCTGCGCGATGGTGTGATTGACCGAGGTGCCGATGCAGGTGGCGACCAGCATGTCGTCCTTGTAGGCCTGGA
>DAORCZ010001141.1:0-2838 GCA_035345735.1 Pseudomonadota bacterium
TTTGACTTCAAGGCCAACTACGCCACCGGCGCCAACACCAACCCGCGCGGCATCGTCCTGGGGGACTTTGCCGGCGACGGCAACGTCGATGTCGCGGTCTCGCTGAGCGTCACCATGCCGCAGCTTGCGGTCCTCACCGGCGATGGCACAGGCGCCTTCGGCGGACCGACGAACTACACCGCTGGCAAGGCGGCCAGCGACGCGCCCCTGGGCATGGCCAGCGCCGATTTTGACTTTGATGGCGTCCCCGACATCGTCACGACGCTCAGCGCCGCCGACTACATCGCGATCCTGCGCAACCGCAACAAGACGCCGCAGGCGCCGGACTACTTCACGTCGGGAATGCAGCCGCAAGCCGTCGCGGTCGGCGATCTGAACAACGATGGCCGACCCGACTTGGCGGTGGCCAACACGGGCGAGAACAAAGTCGCCATCCTCCTCAACACCTCGCAGTAAGCGCCACCCCGGCCAAAGGCGAGCGCGTCTGCTTCTGGCGCGCCGCCCCGGTCTCGGGTATCGACCCACCTTTCGGCAGGCTGCCCACCAAGCCCCCGGGCCTCGCGCCCACCTCTCACGGCATAGCTCGCTTGCAGACCCGCTTGAGTGATTGATTCGAGGCGGCGCCTTCCAATAGTATTAGCGTGTATGTTCAGTAAACTCCCCGTATCAGAGCGGTTTGCCGCAGAGATCCTGCACTGGTTCCCCAAGCAAGCGTTTAGTCGCGGCATGGGCTGGGCGTCGCGCCTGTCAGTTCCGCGGCCGCTGCGCGATCCGATCTATCGCAGCTTCGCTCGTCACTACGGCATCGATCTCAGCGAGCTTGATCGTCCGCTGTCGGAGTTCGATCGCTTTGACGACTTCTTCTGCCGCCCGCTGCCCGAAGGCGCCCGGCAGATCGAAGCGGGAGCCGATATCGTGGTCGCGCCCTGTGACGGCGTGCTGTCGGTGCTGGGAAACACCGATGACGGCATGTGCATCCAGGCCAAAGGCCACGACTACACCGTAAGCGGCCTGCTGGCTGACGAGGGAGCGGCGCAGAGATTTCGCGGGGGTCTGTTTATGACCATCTACCTCGCGCCGCACAACTATCACCGCGTGCACAGCCCGATCGACAGCCAGGTCGTGGGCTTCCGCCATATTCCCGGGGCTCGCTATCCCGTCAATCAGCTCTCGGTAGCGAACGTCCCGAACCTGTTTGCGCGCAACGAGCGCTTGGTGACTTATCTGCGAACCCCCCTCGGCGAAGTGGCCCTGATCATGGTCGCGGCGACGGGGGTGGGCAATATTACAGTCGCGTATGAGCCGTCGTTATGCACGATGGCTGGTGGCCCGGATCGGGGTGCCTGCACCTACGATCAGAGCAAGCCGCTGAACAAGGGGGATGAGCTTGGCATGTTCCATCTGGGGTCGACAGTCATCCTGCTCTTTGAGCCAGGACGAGTGAGGAGCGAGATCATGGCAGGAACCGAGCTTCGGGTCGGCCAGTGCATCGGTCGAGCAACCACTTCGCACCAGGGCCAGTAACGTGAGCAAACAACCGCGCGGAAAAGGCGACGATCTGCTGTTTAGTCAGAGCGAGCTAGCCGAGCTGGATGCCGAGCTTGCGCCCCAGCCCGATGAGGCTGAGCTGGCGAGTGCCCGCACCCCACCGCAGGGACCACCCGCGTCCTTGGATGACCTGGTGGATTCGGCGTTTTCTGACGAGCAGACCGTCGAACGTCAGCCGCCAGCGCTGGATGAAAACAGCGACCTCGGCGATGGCTTCGTGAACTTCGAGGCCGAGCCCGCCAACACCGCCGAGATCCTCGCGGCATCGCTGGAGCAAGAGCCGATCAGCTCGGCCCCGGCTCCTGTCCGCAAGGTCCTGGGTGGCGATGGCAGCCTGCGTGCGCCGGCCGTGGCCGATCGCGTGGCGGGCGGACCGGCTCCGCTGCCCCCGATAGGCGAGCAGCACATGCCATCGGTGATGTTCGACGACTCACCGTTTGCTGAGGAAGCTGGCCAGAGCGACGCTGCCGAGCTGACGCCGCAGCTAGCCGTCCTCGCAGCCTCGATCGACAACCGCAGTGATGGCCGCACCCGACCGGCCTCTGGCGATGCTGTCCTCAGCTCGTCGCCCTCGCCCAGCGCGAACAGCCTGCCGGTGACGGTGGGGACCGAGAGCGGTGGCAGCGTCCCCAGTCATCGCGCCCCGGCTCTCGTCGCGCTCAGCCACGCGGTGGACAGCGGCGAAGCCCCAGCCATCGTCGATGAGCCCCAGCCATCGGTGAGTTCGCCTTCGACCAGCACGCCGGTCGTGGCGCTCGATGACTTGGAATTCCACGTTGTCGAAGACTCGGAAGAGCGCCCCACGACAACCGACCAGGGCGACCCCGGTGAGCAGCCGAACGCCGAGGCCGCCGAGGCCGGCGAAGGCGAAGCCCCGACTGGCGATGAAGCCAGCATCGATGCCGGCTGGTCCGAGGCCGCCGAGGATGCTGGTGGTGCCGCCGGGGCAGCCACATCCGAAGAGCTGTCTCCCGTAATCTCCACCGAGCCGCCCGCCGGTACTGACTCGCGGGCGATCACGCAGGAGCTACCGCTCAGCAGCCAGGCGACGCCGATCCTGACGCCGGCCCAGACCGCCAGCGAGCTGGAGAACGCCGCCCCGATCCCGCCGCCGCAGCCCCCGGCCGCCGCGCTGCGACGCACCTCGCCCAATATTCCGCCGCCGCCGCCGGCCTCGAACAAGCCTGCGGCGCCCGCGCCACCGTCTCCGGCCAGTCGCTCGCCGGCTCCGACCCCACCGCCTCCCCCGGCGGCAGCCCCGCCCCCACCGCCCCCGGCGGTCAGCCGTCC
>DAORCZ010001142.1:0-2838 GCA_035345735.1 Pseudomonadota bacterium
GCACCAATCAGTCGCCCGAGGCCCGCAACGCCTGCGACGCGCTGTGCACCAAGCCCGGCTTTGCCAACGCGACGTCGCTGACCACCGACGGCATGCGCTTCATCTCGAAGATCGAAGGCAAGACCAACGTGCCGACGGACATGGTGCTCGACACCGCGACTGGCAAGATGGTCGACCAGGGCCCAATCACCGCCTTCCAGTGTATGGCGCTGGTGGGCGACGGCGGCTGCGGCATGGAAGCTCAGCTCGAAGGCGCCAAGCGGGCGCTCGATGGGCACCGTCCCGATAACAACGGATTCCTGCGTCCCGGCGCCGCGCTCGCCGTCATCTTCATCACCGACGAAGAAGACTGCTCGGTGCAGATGGCTCGTCGCAACGAGACCGGCCCCGCCACCAAGGACTGCTCGACGCCGGATCAGAATGCCGGCTGGGAGTGCTTCAACACCGACTATCGCTGCGTGGCGCGCAGCATGCAGTGTGACCAGCCGATGAACGCGCAGGGTGAGCACACCAACTGCAAGGAGCGCCCGGACAACTTCCTCGAGCCCGTGTCGAAGTACTACAAGTTCTTCAGCTCGATTACCGACAAGCTGGTGATCAGCGGTATCTGGACCAAGCCCTCAACCACCGCCGGCGGCAAGCTCGTCGTGCAGCGCAACGTGGTCGGTACGTCGAGCTCGTTCTTGTCGCTCTCTGGCGGCAGCGATGCCTCGTGCAAGTACAGCGGCACCGATGGCAACTTCACCAATGTCTGGGGCAACGCGCAGCGTCGCCTGTCGGCCTTCGCCGATATGTTCGGGAACAAGGCGGATGGTGTGACGCCCAAGGCGCTACAGCTCAGCATCTGCGACATCGACAAGTACGAGACGGGCCTCGACGCGATCAGCGGGTACATCAAGGAAATTCTGGACCCGAACTGCTTGCCGGTTGCGCCGAAGACCGTCAACGGTCTGCCGCTGTGCTTGGTCGGCGATGTCGATTCGTCCCAGCCTCAGTCGCTGCCGGACAAGTTCTTCCCGGTGTGTTCGAGCACCTGCTGCCAGGCGTGGGCCAATGCTGCGACGCCGAGCACGGAAGACGTAGGCGTGCGTGCCGCTTGTGCTGCCGAGGCCTCGGACTGCTACTGCGCCGTCAAGAGCACGCAGCCAATGGTCTGCTCTAGCAACCAGGGCTGGATCGGCGGTGTATGGCGCAAGGATCTGCAGCCTCCGCCCTACGGCAAGGGGCCGACGTTCCGCTGTGCGGGAACCTCGGTTCAGTAAGCCTCTGACCGCTCCGTAGGTCCTACGGCCAGCGTCGGTCCCGGCGCTGGCCTTTTTCTTTTCGGCGCTTGCCCCCTCCCGCCCGCACGAACAACCCGACTCGCCTGCGAACCGACTACACTTGGGGGCATGCTCTCCTCTTGCCTGCCTGCGTCCTTGCTTCGTCGTGCGGTCGGCGCTGCGACTATTGGCCTGACCTGTGGCATCGCGCTCAGCGCGTCGGCGGATATCGCGCCTCCCCCGGGCAATCGTCCCGCGGCCGGCAGCGCAGCCCATGATCCGCTGGCCGGTCCTGCGGCCGGTGGTGCGCAAGTGAGCGGCGGCAGCATCGACCGCGAGGTCATCCGCCGCGTCATCCGTCGCCACATCAACGAGATCCGCTTCTGCTACGAAAAAGAGCTGGCGAAAAACCCCGGCCTCGCCGGCCACGTCGCCGTCAGCTTTCGCGTCGCGACAAGCGGCGCGGTGGACAAGAGCGAGATCAAGTCCTCGACGCTCAACAACACGGCCGTTGAGTCCTGTATCGCAGGGCGGGTGCTGACTTGGGTGTTTCCCGCGCCGGTCGGCGGTCCCGTCGCCATCACGTATCCCTTCGTGCTGCGCGGGGCCGATGACGCACCGCCGGGCGAGCCGTCCGGAGCCGCTGCGGTTCCGCCCGCTTCGGCCAAGCCGACAGCCCCACCTGCAGCCCCGCCCGGCGCGCCGATGTGGTTCACGTTTGCCGCCTATCCCGGGGCTCGTCTGCTGTGCCACGAGCACGTGCGCGGCGCCGGCCCGCGGCCGATGGAGATCGAGTGGTTCCTCTTTGCCTCGCCCGACCCGGTAGCCAAGGTCGTCGCCGCCTTTGAACAGCAGGTGGCGGGCAAGGCGATCAGCGACGGAGAGCGCGGCGGACTCGACCTGACCTCGGCCCGCGATCCGCGCGACAAGCTGAGCATCTTTCCGCGCGAGAAAGCCGCCGGCTATCCCCACTGCAAAAGCGTCGCGCGGGCCGGTGAGCGCAGCCTGATCCTCGTCTCGCGCGGGATCGGCGGCTAGGTCGACCAGCCGCGCCCCATCGACCGCCCGGCATCGCCACCCCGACGGCCCACAACAAGTGATAGGTTCTGTCCATGCTGACGAGCTCTCTTCCCCTCTTGCTCGCCTCTGCGCCGCGCCTGCCGGCCAACCCCATCCCCGCTGGCTGCCCCTGGCACGATCTTTCGCAGCACGGCCTGCCCAACGTGAATTGGTGCGAGGAATACGTCTGCGCCTGGATCAACGAACCCGCCAACACTTGGTCCAACCTGGCTTATGTCTTCGCGGCCCTGTGGATCTTGGGCCTGCGTCGAGGATCCGGCACCGCTGGACCGCTGCGCTGGTTTGCTCCGGTGCTGGCTACGATGGGTCTGTTCTCAGGCATCTATCACGCCAGCAACACCCACGTGACGCAGATCCTCGACTTCTTGGGCATGTACCTGTTCTGCTTCCTGCTGCTGGGCATCAACGGCGTCCGTCTGCGCGCCCTGTCGCTGGCGCGGCTGCCGCTGTGGTTCTTCTGCAGCGTGAGCGTCGCCACCGTGGGCACCGTGCTCGC
>DAORCZ010001143.1:0-2837 GCA_035345735.1 Pseudomonadota bacterium
AACGCTCCAAACGGGCAGCCCCTGGCTCGGGCTTGTAGTCGGCGGGCTGGCTGGTGTGCTGTGTGGTCTGCTGCACAGCCTGATGGTCGTCGGGCTTCGCGCCAACCAGGTGATCGCAGGGCTCGGGCTGACCTTTGTCGGATCTGGCCTAGCCAGCGTCCTGGGTGCGCCGATCGTCGAATCGCGGCAGATCGCGGCGCAGCTACCGCAGGTCAGCCTGCCCTCGCTAGGTGGTGTGCCCGGGCTGGGCTCGCTCTTGGCTGGACACAGCATCGTCCTCGAGCTGGCGCTGCTTGTCTGGCTGGGGACGGCCACTTTGTTCGACCGAACGCGGCTTGGCCTCGCGCTATTTTCCGTCGGAGAAAACCCGGGAGCGGCCGATGCGATGGGTCTATCGGTTGACGGACTGCGAACCCTTGCCGTCACGCTCGGTTCGGCGCTGTTCGGACTCGCCGGAGCCACCCTCAGCTTGGCAGTATCGCCTGGCTGGGTCGATGGGCTGACGGCAGGACAGGGCTACATCGCACTCGTGCTGGTGATCTTTGGGCGCTGGCGTCCCAGCCAAGTCGCCATCGGAGCACTGCTCTTTGGTGTCATCCGCCGCCTGCCGCTTGACCTGCAGGGCGTGCGCCTGCCCGAGGTGATCGAGCACTCGCCGCTGCGGGGTCCGGGGGGAACCTATCTGCTCGATATGCTGCCGTACTTGCTGACGGTCGCCGTGCTGGCGCTGCAGACGGCCCGACGGCGCTTGCCGGGGCAACGCAGGGAGGCAGGGCAAGACCTGCAGGATAGCGACGCCCCATCGGCCCTCGGCCGCCCCTATCAGCGTGGCGCGCGACACGAGCGCGGAAGCGGCTAAGCTGCCAGCCGAGTCCGACGCACAAGCTGGGGCCGCTGGCTAGCCGAAGTCGTAGTTCTTAGGAATGACGACGATCCCGTCGATCACTTGGAAGCGTCGGGTGTCAGCCTCGAGGTCGAAGCCGATCTCGGTGTTGGCGGGGATGCGGACGTTCTTGTCGATGATGGTGCGGCGGATGCGGCAGTGCCGACCGATGTCGACGCCCTCGTGCAGGATGGACTGGTGGACGTGCGAGTAGCTGTTGACGCGCACCCGAGGTCCCAGCACCGACTCGCTGACGTGGCCTCCCGAGACAATGCTGCCCTCGCTAACCAGCGAGTTGGTCGCGTAGCCCACCCGACGCACCCCACCCGGTCCATCCTCGTCGAAGACGAACTTGGCAGGCGGCAGCGGTCGCATCCAGGTGTGAAGCGGCCAGCGCGGATTGTAGAGGTTAAACACTGGGACGATCTGCGTCAGATCCATGTTGGCCAGGAAGTACTGCTGGATCGTGCCGACGTCGCGCCAGTACCCACGCTCGCGCTCGTCCATGCCGGGGATGGCATTGCGCATAAAGTCATAGGCATAGAGGCGTCGCTTCCCCACCATGTCGGGCAGGATGTTGCGCCCGAAGTCGTGCTGCGTGCCCAACTTGCCTTCGGCATCACGTAGCAGCTCGTCGACCAGCACGCGGGTGTTGAAGATGTAGTTGCCCATCGAGGCGAGGGCGAACCCTGGACGACCTGGGATCTCGCGCGGGACCTCTGGCTTCTCGCTGAACGAAAGGATTCGCCAGCTCTCGTCAACCTCGATGACCCCAAAGGCCCGCGCTTCCTCGACCGGAACGGGAATCGCGGCGACGGTACAGTCGGCATCGGACTCCAGGTGGAAGTCGAGCATCTGCCGCACGTCCATCTTGTAGACGTGGTCACCGCCGAAGACCAAGACGACGTCGGGATCTTCATCCGTAATCACGTTGAGGGACTGGAAGATCGCATCCGCCGACCCCTTGAACCACTCGCGCCCCCGTCGCTGCTGTGCAGGGACCGCCTCGACGTACTGATCGAGCATCGCTGCTAAGTGCCAGCCTCGCACCAGGTGGTTGTTGAGCGAGTCGCTCATGTACTGCGTGAGGACCTTGATCTTGTGGAAGCCCGAGTTGACGAGGTTCGACAACACAAAGTCGATCAGGCGGTATCGTCCGCCGATCGGCACAGCGGGCTTGGCGCGATCCTGCGTAAGTGGCCAAAGCCGGCGCCCCTCGCCACCTGCCAAGACCAGTGCCAGCGCACGCGGTACCGGCCCCTGATGTGGCCGAAACTTCGGCGGAGCCGAGACCGGGGAGAGCTCACTCACGGAAATCCTCCGGGCGATTAGCGATAGCGCAGCGGGCCGCCCATACCTACGCGCGCCGACGAGGAATCCAGAGGGACAGGATGACGTACTGCAGGTGCCTCGTCGCCTTCAACGCTGGCCCAGCAGATGACTACCGGCTGATGAGGAAGTACGCGACGGCAGCGAGCACGACAAGCAAAGAGATCGCAAAGGCTGCTACCGGGAAGCTCGACTTCTTGGCCACTGGGGCCTTGGCCCCGCTGCCTTCTAGCAACGACTCCAGGGCCTGCGGACTGCCGGAGGCGGTGACCGCTTTGACCGAGGAGTGACTGCGTCCACTGGCTGGCAAGCTTGTCTCGGACTCCAAACCCCAGTCGCGCGTATCAATAAACGCGTCCGGATTGAGTGGGGCATCGCCTCCCGCTGCAGTGGCTGGCTTGCCGCCTTCCGCCGCGACGTCATCGAGCGATGTGAAGTTGAGGATCTCGTCCTGGATAAGATCATCGATGAGCGAGCCGGCCTTCTTGACCGGCTGCCCTTTCTGGCGCTCGTTTAGGCAGCGATTGACGAGCTGCTCGATGTCGCGTGCGGTGACCTTGAGGTTGTGGGCAAACAGATACTGAGCGAGCGAGTCGGCCAAGTCGTCCGCTCGCTGGAAACGCTG
>DAORCZ010001144.1:0-2827 GCA_035345735.1 Pseudomonadota bacterium
CGCTGTACGAGATGCTGACTGGCACGCTGCCGTTTGTGTCGAACGACCCGCTGCAGCTGGTGCACAGCCACATCGCCCGCATGCCGCCGGCGCCGCACGAAATCGTCCGCGAGCTGCCTCCCGTCCTTTCGAAGATCGTGCTCAAGCTGATGGCCAAGAATGCCGAAGACCGCTACCAAAGCGCGGCCGGCTTGGCGGCCGATCTGGGGCTCTGTCAAAAGCAGTGGGACGAGAACCAGCGCATCGATGACTTTGCGCTCGATCGCCAGATTCCGAGTGCCGAGCTGCGCATTCCCCAGCGCCTCTACGGTCGCGAGCACGAGCTGGCCACGCTGCTGGGGGCCTTCGAGCGCATCCGGGGGCGCGGCGCCGAGCTGGTGCTGATCTCTGGCTATTCGGGAATTGGCAAGTCGGCGCTGGTGCAGGAAGTCAACGGACCCATCGCCCGCGAAGGCGGCTACTTTGTCTCGGGCAAGTTCGATCAGCTCAGCCGCAGCGTGCCCTATGCCTCGGTGCTGCAGGCGCTGCGGACCTTGCTGCGTCAGCTGCTCAGCGAACCGAGCGAGGTGCTTGAGCAGTGGAAGCAAAACCTGCTTGGCGCGCTGCACCCCAACGCGCAGATCATCATCGATCTGCTGCCCGAGCTGGGCGTGCTGCTGGGCCCGCAGCCCAGCGTGCCCGAGCTGGGACCGACCGAGTCGCAGAACCGCTTCTTTGCTCTCTTTCAGAGCTTCCTGCGCGTCTTCACCAAGTCGGGACATCCGCTGGCGATGTTCCTTGATGACCTGCAGTGGGCGGACCCGGCGACGCTGCGCCTGCTGCACCACATCCTCCTCGACCCCGACGGGGGCAGCCTGCTTTTGATCGGCTCGTACCGCGATAACGAAGTCAACGCCAGCAGCGCGCTGACGATGGCCCTGGGGGAGCTGCGCAAGGAAGGCGCCACGATCAGCGAGATCAAGCTGGAGCCGCTGTCGCGCCCCACGATGGAGCTGATTCTGTGCGAGACGCTCAATCAGTCGGCGGCCGAGCTCAGCCCCTTTGTCGATCTGTTGCATGAGCGCACCCAGGGCAACCCCTTCTTCCTGGGGCAGTTCCTGTCGACGATTCACAAAGAGGGTCTGCTGAGCCTGGACCTCGCGGCGGGGGCGTGGCGCTGGGACATGGCGCGCATCCGCAGCTCGATGGCCAGCGACAACGTCGTGGACCTGATGCTCAAGAAGCTGCGTCAGCTGTCGCCGCAAGCGCAGGAGACGCTGCAGCTTGCCGCCTGCGTTGGGCACCAGTTTGATCTGCAGACACTGGCCAACATTCAGGACAAGCCGCTGGGCCAGAGCGGCGCCACGCTGTGGG
Source organism: Pseudomonadota bacterium (assembly GCA_035345735.1). Lineage (GTDB taxonomy): Bacteria > Myxococcota_A > Polyangia > Palsa-1104 > JAEUJZ01 > JAEUJZ01. Next base: position 1,354 of record DAORCZ010001144.1, read on the forward strand.
AGCCGCTGCAGTCCGGGCTGCTCTTGCCCCTGGATGACAACTATCGCTATCTGTTCACCAGCGGCGGGGTCGAGTCGACGGCCGGGCAGTCGAGTTCCAGCGGCGCGCTGCGCTTCAAGTTCCTGCACGACCGCGTGCAGCAGGCGGCGTATGCCCTGATTGGCGTCAATGATCGCGCCCGTCTGCACCTGCGCATCGGCCGGCTGATGCGGGCTCGCTGTCAGGACGAGGCGCATGACGAGACGCTGTTCGCGACCGTCGATCAGCTGAACCGCGGTGCTGAGCTCATCGCCGATGCCGCCGAGCGGATGGAGCTTGCACGCCTGAACCTGCTCGCCGGCAAGCGGGCCAAAGCGGCCACCGCCTATCAAATCGCCACCAGCTACCTGAAAAAAGGCATGGAGCTCGTCGGCGACGTCCACTGGAGCAGCGACTACGAGCTGTGCTTCGGCCTGTGGCTGGAGCGGGCCGAGAGCGAATACCTAAGCGGCGGCCTGGAAGCCGCCGACGCCCTGTTCAGCCACCTGCGCACGCGGGCTCGCTCGCGCGTCGAGTCGGAACAGATCTGCACCCTGCACATGAAGCTGCTCATGTCGCTGGGCCGTTTCACCGAGGCGATGGACGAAGGGCTGGAGACGCTGGCGCTGTTCGGGATCGATCTGCGCGGCTCGCCGGAAGAGCAGCAGCGCTGCATCGGCGCAGAAGCGGAGCAGATCAATGCGCGCATCGCCGGCCGCTCGATCGCCGATCTGGTGAACGTGCCGCCTTCGACCGACGCCGACAACCTGGCGGTCGCGCGGCTGATGAACATCGTCGTGCTGGATGCCTGGTTTCTGGGCCCCATTTGGTTTGCCCGCTTTGCGATGCGGCAGGTCAACCTCGACCTGACCTTTGGGTTATCGCCGTACTCCAGCTATAGCTATATCTGCTATGCGGTAACGCTGGCCGGTATGGGCGACTATTCTAAGAGCTATGACTTTGCGAACCTAGCTCTGGCCGCAAACGAAAAATCCCGGAATCCCGCCCTCAGCTGCAAGGTTATCTTCAACTACGGTCTGCTTCTGCACTTCAATCGCCCATACCGCGATGCCGTTCAGTATTACGATGATGCGGCACGGATTGGCATTCAGACCGGCGACCTGACGTTCATGCAGTGGGCGGTGATGTGGCGAGCGCTCGACAAGTTCTCGCTGGGCGCCGAGCTGAGCAGCACGCTGGACGAGGTCAACGCGGGTCTCGAAATCGTCAAGCGCGCCAAGGATCTGCTGCAGACGCTGATCCTGACTTTCCAGCGCCAGCGTGCGCTGCGCTTGGTGAATGGGCCAGGTGCACCGAGCCCTGGGGCAAATGATGATTTCAATGAAGATGAGTACAAGAAAATCATCTCTGACCCGCAGCTGGGCATGCCGGCCTGCTATTACCATGTCGCAAAGCTAGAGCTGGCGCTGTTTTATGGCGATTATGAACAGGCCTG
>DAORCZ010001145.1:0-2826 GCA_035345735.1 Pseudomonadota bacterium
TTCCGCCCAGCGCCTCAACCAGCCGACGACAGATGGAAAGTCCCAGGCCGCTGCCGCCGTGCCGTCGAGCGATGCTGGGATCGGCCTGCGTGAAGGGCTGAAACAGCTTCGACTGACTGTCGCTGGGAATGCCCGCTCCGGTGTCGCGCACCGTGAACAGCACCTCCCAGCCGGTGGCCGTTTGGCGTCGCGCCGCCCGGATGACGACTTCGCCGCGCTCGGTGAACTTGAGCGCGTTGTGGGCCAGGTTGAGCAGCACTTGGCGCAGCCGGCCCGGGTCGCACACCACATGGGTCGGACAGTCGCTCTCCAAGATGCAGGTCAGGCGCAGACCCTTGCTGCGAGCCTGTTCAGCGACGATCTCGACGGCATCCTCCATCGCCAGGATCAGGTCGGTGGGTTCGAGCTCTAGATCCAGCTTATTGGCCTCGATCTTCGAGAAATCGAGCACCGCGTTCAGCTGGCCCAGCAGCGAGTTTGCGGCGTTGCAGATCGCCTGCACGTGCTCGTGCTGGGAAGCGGCCAGCGGCGTATCCAAGAGCAGCGTGGCGTAGCCGAGCACCGCGTTGAGCGGCGTGCGGATCTCATGGCTCATGTTGGCCAAAAACTGGCTCTTGGCTCGGCTTGCCTCCTCGGCGGCATCGCGGGCGGCCACCAGCTCAGCTTCGACGCGCTTTTGCTCGCTGAGGTCGCGCAGGATACCGGCATAACAGCGATGTCCACCCACCATGAACTCGCTAACCGCTAAGCCAGCGACGAACAGTGATCCGTCTTTGCGCCGTGCCGTGACCTCGCGACCGACGCCGATGATCCGCGGCTGTGCGGTGCGAACATAGTTGGCCAGATATCCGTCATGCGCCGCGGCTTCCTTGTCGGGCATCAGTTGCCGCAGGTTCTGGCCGATCAGCTCCTCCGGGGTATAGCCAAACAGGCGCGACGTGCTGGAGTTGACCTGTTCGATCGTTCCCGCGCCGCTGGCGATAATAATGGCCTCGGCCGCCGTGTCGATGACCTTGCGCAGGCGCGTCTCGCTGTCGATGAGAGCCTGTTCCGTCGCTTTCTCGGCCGTCTGGTCACGGAGCTTCGCCAGCAAGCCCGGGCCCGCCACCGAGACCACGACGTGGCTCTCGATCGCGACGGGGACGGTTCCGCCATCGCGGCGCCGCAGTCGTACCTCTTGCGTCCATTTCGGCAGCGACCCGGCTGGCTGCGCCAAGCTGCGGTCGCGCTGTCGCACGTGCTCTGTCCAGGCCTCCGGCGACAGCAGCTGAGCCAGCGACTGGCCGACCAGCTCGTCGGAGGAATAGCCCGAGAGGTGACTTAGCAGCGGACAACTTTGCTCAAGGACGCTGTCCGCTGAGAGCGCGATCAGGGTGGCCTGCGTTTGCTGCATGGCCCGAAGCTGCTGCGCCAGCTGGGCGGTCTCGCGCCGCTTCTCCAGGTGCGCGGTTGCCTGCGCTGCCAGGGTGCTCAGCAGCTTTTGTCCGTCGCGGCTCAGCTGGCGTGGCGTGGTATCGATGACGCACAGCGTGCCCAGCGCGTAGCCATCGTGTGTGACAAGGGGTACGCCGGCGTAGAAACGAATGCCCAGGCCACCGACGACATCGGGGTTGTCGGCAAAGCGGGGATCGGTCCTGGCATCTTCCAACACCAGCGGTTGACGCGAGGCCACCGCGTGCGCGCAGATCGAGATGTCGCGCGGTGTCTCATCCGCCGTCAGGCCCTGCTTGGATTTGAACCACTGGCGCCCGCTGTCGATCAGCGTGATCAGCGAGATCGGCACCCGCAGCAGCTGCTGCGCTAGCGAGGTGAGCGTGTCGAAGGCCGGCTCGGGGAGCGTATCCAGGATGTTGCAGCTGCGCAGCACGCGCAGTCGCTCTTCCTCGTCAGGAGGAAGGTCTGGAGTCTTCATGACACACCTCTGCCATCGTATCATCCGTCGCTGGCGGGAGGGGGAGAGGCGGCCTTCGCTGTGACGTCGCAGCAGATGCTGGGGAGTTTCGGGGAGATGGGCGGGAGAAGGGCCCAGAAAAGGGGGGCGACTACAGGAGGCGCTGCGCGCGGGCCAGGGCCCAGGTCGGGAAGTAGCTCTTGTACAGGCGGTAGTCGAGCATGGCGGTGCCGAAGAAAACGCCATTTTGCGCCTGCTCGGGAAAGCCGCCATCGGCCCCCTGCTGCGACTGCAGGAAGGCCACACCGCGCCCAATGGCGGCGCGGCGGTGGTCGTTGTCGTGCAGGCCGGGCGTGTCCAGCTCGCACAGCGCAAGGAGGGCCCAGCTGGTCATGACCACCTGTGACTGCGGGTGCTCGACGTAGCGCTCGCTCAGGCAGCTGGTGTAGTGCTCGCCCCAGCCGCCATCCGGGCGCTGGTGATCGAGCAGCCAGGCCGCCGCCCGCTGCAGTCGCGGATCGCTGGCCGAGACGCCGGTGGCGCGCATTGCTTTGACGACATGCAGGATGGCGTAGCTGAAGTTGATGCCCCAGAAACCCGGCCATGATCCGTCGCTGCGCTGGGCGGCCCAGAGCAAGGCCTGGCCGCGGAGGATGGCGTCGCCCACCGCCGTCTGCAGCTGTGCCGGCCAGTCGGCTCCGTGGCGGATGCGCGCCGCCGAAAGTCCGCGCAGGGACGAGGCGGTGCACTCCAGATAGCTGCGCTCGGTCATGCAGCTGCCGTACATCTCAGAGGGGTTGATCCCTTCGAGCAGCGCGCCGGCCCGTCGGCGCTCGTAGGTGCCAAAGCCGCCGTCGTCGTTCTGTCGCGACAGCAGAAAACGCACCGCCGCCTGGCAGCGCTCGGGCGACAGCGGCTGCGGGATGTGCGGCGCG
>DAORCZ010001146.1:0-2825 GCA_035345735.1 Pseudomonadota bacterium
GTCCGCTTGGCCCGCTCTTCGCGTTCCTTCTTGGCCATCTCGTACTTGAAGCGGCCGTAGTCCATGATCTTGCAGACTGGCGGCACCGCCTTCGGCGAGATCTCGACGAGGTCGAGGCCTTCGTCGCGCGCCATGCGCAGAGCCTCAGGTGTGTCGATGATGCCCACCTGAGTGCCATCGGGACCGATGACGCGGACGCGGGGAATGCGGATGCGGTGGTTGACTCGATACTGCTCGGCAGGGGCTGGGCGGCTGTCGGTTCGAATGGGACTTTCTCCTGTGAACGGGTCGGACCGTAAAATGTTAAGCCTGCTTTTCATACCGCGGTCGGGTCGCCGGTGCAATACCCTTATCGGATGTCCCCCAAGGCCTTCAGAGATCCGCCTGTGACCGGTGGTGAGGGCGGGCCGCAGCGCGAGGCTCCGGCTGGACGTGGGGTGACCCGAGCGGCCTCGGCCAAGGGCGGGGTTGCTCGCGGCGGACGGGCGCTTCCCCGCGGACAGCGACGGAAATTCGCGCACACAGCAAGCCCGATTACGCTTGGCCAGTTGGGCTTGGGGTTGCTGCTTTGCGTGGGCGTCGCGATCCTAACGGCCCGTTTTGCGGAGCGGCGGATCCTGGGTTCGACGGTGACCGTGCTGCCACCGGGAGCCATGGGACCGGCGAGCGGACGGGCGACACGCTCGCGGCCGACCAGCAACTCGATGCGAGCTCGGTCCGCCAGCTCTCCCATCGAGAGTGGGCCGGCGGTAGCGAATGTGCCGTCAGCCGGCGCACCCGTGGTGAGCAGCCCCGAGCCAGAGAGGGCCCGTGGTGACGCATCGCCATCGGCGCCGAGCTGGACCCCGGAGCGGGCGATGGCCGACATTGGCTTTGTCGCCGATGCCCATGGGCCGCAGGTGCGGGCCTGCTACGACCGTGCCTTTCGTCACGACCCCGCGGCGCCTAGCGGCCGCATCGAGCTGTCGTTCGAGCTCGTCGAGAGCGGCGAGTTTGGCCGGGCTGTGCAGATTCACAGCGAGCTCAATTTGTTGGGCAGCACGGTCGTCGAGAGCTGCTTGATCGAGCTCGTGTCCGAGTGGTCGTTCCCGCGACCACGGCCTCGGCCGGCGGGTGTCGCCTCGCAACGTCTCCGCTATCCCTTTGTCTTCACCGCGGCGCCCTAGCTGCGTCTAGGCCCAGCAGCTGCGCAGCGCGCAGTCGCGCTGCAGTGTTCGGACCATTTTCGGGACGCTGCGTCGTGCCAAGGATCATGGCCAAGGCGGGGCGATTGTGTTATTTCGGCGCGTCCATGTCTGTGAGTATTTATCGATACGCCGATGCCACCATGCCGACGGTGCACGGGCCTCTGCGGGCCATTGTCTATCGCCACCAGCGGGCCGATGGCGGCGCTGATGTGGCGAGCAAGACGGGAGGGAGCATCGTCCCTGCTCAAGATGAGCACCTTGCTATCGTCGCTGGCGAGCTGTACGGCGGCACGGATGTGCTGTGTCGTGTGCACTCCGAGTGCTGGACCGGCGAGACGCTGGGATCGCTGAAGTGCGACTGTCGACAGCAGCTGGATGCCGCGCTCTCGGCGATCACCGAGGCGGGTCGCGGGGTCGTCGTCTACCTGCGGCAGGAAGGTCGCGGCATTGGTCTGGGCAACAAGCTGCGCGCCTATGCCTTGCAAAATAGCGGCATCGACACCGTAGAAGCCAACGAGGCTCTGGGTTTTGCCGCCGACCTGCGCAGCTACGAGCTCGCAGCAGCGATCTTGTCCGACCTGGGCGTGCGTTCGGTGGCCTTGCTGACCAACAACCCCGACAAGCTGCGCGAGCTCGCGGCAGCCGGCATCACCGTGACGCGGCGCGTGCCGCACTGGGTCACCGAAAACAAACACAATCAGGACTACCTGGCGGTCAAGCGCGAGAAGCTTGGCCACGCACGGTAGCCCGAAAGACCTTTTTTACGAGGGGAAGCGAGGAACGGATGGCGAGTCAGACTCCGACGGTGGAGGCGGTGCGCGGGGCACTCAAAGAGGTGATCGAGCCCGTGCTGGGGCGCGACGTCGTGTCCCTGGGGATGGCCAAGAAGATCGATATCGATGGCGGTGTGGTGTACATCACCATCGAGCTGCCCACGCCGCTCTACCGCGATCGCGCCGGGCTGGAACGGGCCGTCGAGGCGGCGGCTAAGCGGGCGCCGGGAGCCCAGGATGTCCGCGTGCTGTCGACGGTGACCGTGCCGCTGGGGACGCGCGGGGCGGCCACTCGCCTGCCCGGGGTCAAAAATGTCGTCGCGGTGGCGGCCGGCAAAGGCGGCGTGGGCAAATCGACCGTCGCGACCAACTTGGCGCTGGCCATGCGACAGCAGGGGGCGCGGGTTGGCTTGCTTGATGCCGACATCTACGGCCCATCGGTGCCGACCATGCTCGGTGAGGCTGAGTCGCCCCCCAGTACGGCAGCCAAAGGACGCATCGGCCCCGCGGTGTACTACGGCATGCCGGTGATCTCGGTGGGCTTCTTCACCGAGCGGGATAACGCGGTGGTCTGGCGCGGCCCGATGATCCACAAGCTCCTGCAGCAGTTCCTCGAAGACGTCGACTGGGGAGAGCTGGACTACCTGATCGTCGATCTGCCGCCCGGCACCGGCGATGCACAGCTTTCGCTATCGCAGCTGATTCCGATTACCGGCGCGGTGGTCGTTTCTACGCCGCAGGAAGTGGCGCTGATCGACGTCGAAAAAGCGGTGTCGATGTTCAAGAAGGTTGAGGTGCCGATCCTCGGCATCATCGAGAACATGTCGTACTACGTCTGCCCGAACTGCGGTCACCACGACGAGAT
>DAORCZ010001147.1:0-2821 GCA_035345735.1 Pseudomonadota bacterium
CCCCCGCCGCTGCCGAGCCGGTGGCGGTCGCGACGCCAACCTTCTGCTTCCTCAAGGGCCCGCACTATCACGACTATCCGCAGCCCACCGGCCCTGGCTACAAAGTGAAGGATGACGTGGTGTTTTACGTTGGCCCGATTCCGCCGCCCGTCGCCGCGGTACGTCCGCAGCTAGAGCAGGCGACCGAGGTCGAGTACCGCCCGTTCGTCGCCCTACGCCCCAAAGTGACGGTCGTGCCGCCGCCCGAGTGGCCCGGCGTGATCTGGGTGGCCCCGGCGGCCCCCGTCGTGGTGGCCGCCCCTGCCGCCCCGGTGGTGGTCGCTCCTGCTGCCCCCACGGTGGTCGTTGCGCCGGCTGCGCCACCGGTGGTCGTGGCGCCGGTGGCCCCCGCGGTCATCGTTGCCCCGGCACCGGTCCTGATCCGCGGTCATGGCAAAGGCAAGGGCTGGAGGGGCGGTCCGGGCTGGGGTCACTTCCGCGGCAAGGGCCACTGGAAGCACTAAGCAGCCCCCTGCGCACCGAAGGCCGCGTCCCCCAAACCCAAAGGTGGCGCTCGCGTGCGGCTCCTCCTTCCTGGCCTTCTCTCTCGCCCTCTCCGCAGCCCTCTCCCCGACCAAGCACTCGCCCTAGCCACCCCACACAGCGCGCATCCTAGGCGCAGCCAGCGCTGATAGCCGATATCCCCCAGCGCGCAGTCGGAGTCACCATGCAGCAGCCTTGTCATGGCGGTCTTCCTTCTTGGTTTGAGGACGAACATAGCCATGTCACTAGGAACCGGAGCCGCCCCCCAGTACAGACCGACTGCGTAGCCGCAGCACTCTGGGCTGCACACCGGAGCCGCCAGGAGCCAGAGCGGGCTACAAGCGGGGGGCGACTTGGCCCCTGTCACACGTCGCGCCAGACGACCGAAATCGGGGTCACGGCGGTGAAGATAGGTCTCGCGCGATGACACGCGGAGTCCAGGTCAGGCTGGCAAATTCCCAGGATTGTTCTGATTCCTTTTTGTATCAACCAATCGAAAAGGAGTCTGTTTAGGAAGCTGAATTTATGTTCCTAACGACATTCCTAAGGACGGCCTGCGCGCCTGGGCGTACGCTGCCCCCGCCCTGCCCCACCAAATCAAATGGAGACTTTGCGATGGAGAGCTTCGAGATTGCCTCGGATTTGCTGGCGTCACCCGACGAGGTCTGGCCTCACCTGCTGAACATGGAGAGCATCAACGCCGAGCTGGCCCCGATCCGCATGAGCTATCCCGCCGCGCTCCCGCTATCGGCCATCGACCCGAGGCAGATTCCGCTCGGGCAGGTGTTGTTTCAGTCGTGGGTAATGCTCTATCGCGTGATTCCGCTCGACCGCCACGCGCTGTGCCTGACGGAGATCACTCCGGGCCAAGGCTTCCATGAGGAATCGACGACCTGGCTGCAGAAGCACTGGATCCATGATCGACGACTCACCCCCTGCGGCACCGGCAGCCGGGTGACAGACCGGCTCTCCTTTGAGCCACGCCTACCGGGCCTGGGTCCCCTGATGGCTCCCATTGTGCGAAGCACCTTCGAACGACGTCACCATCGATTGCGACAGCGCTTTGGTAGCGCAAATCCCGGCGCCGTTCCGCGCTGTCAGGACCTGTCGCAGGTCTCTGCTGGCTGAGCACAGGCGGACAAGCCCGAGAGCAACACGCGACGCAGCGCATCAGACGAATTGCTGCCTACCGACTGCGCTTCACTCCTAAAATAAGCAAGCCGCACACGGTGATCTCGACGGGAAAGGATCAGCCCATGGCCGCTCAGGAAAGCATGACCGATCAGGAAGCCGGAAGTACGAGCCAGGCCCAGCGGTGGCGAACCTGGGCGCTGTTTTTTTCTCTGCTGTTCCTGCTGTGGGGCATCACCTCCTGGGTGCAGCGTCCGCCCCGTCCCCTGCCCGTCGATGCGCCACCCGAGCAGTTCTCCGAGGGGCGAGCGATGGCCACGGTCCGCAAGCTCGCCGACGAGATCGGTACGCACCCGGTGAGCAGCGCGGCCAACCTGACCGCGGCCCAATTCTTGGCCAGCGAGCTACGCAAACAGCCCCGCCTAGAGGTGGAGATCCAGGAAGTCGAAGGGGACACCCGCGTCAACGTCTGGAGCGGTGTTCACTTTCACTATCGGGTCCGCAATGTCCTAGCGCGCCTGCCAGGTCGCCGCCCCGAGGCCCTGCTGATCAACGCCCACTATGACTCGCCCGTCGAAGCCAATGGCGGCGCCGACAACGGCATCGGGACCGCCGCCGCGCTGGAGACGATGCGGGCGTTGGCCGCCTCGCCTCAGCTGGAATGGACCGTCGTCTTGAACCTCAACGGCGGGGAGGAGGCCGGCTCAGCCGGTGCAGCGGGATTCTTGCAGCATCGCTTTGCCAAAGATGTACGCGCCTTCATCGACACCGATGGGTCGTGTGGCGGCAAAGCCAACCTGATGGCGGCAAGTGCCAACGTCCCGGCGCTGCTGCGTGCCTACGCCCGCGCCGTGCCCTCGCCGCAGGCGACGATCTTTGGCAATGACTTCATCCAAAGCGGACTGACGCAGGCCAGCGGAGACTTCGAGCCGCTCGCTCGCGCTGGCCTTCCGGGGATGGCCTTCGCTGCGGTCAAAGATATCTGGGCGGTGCATACCCACCTCGACACCTCGTCGCGGCTGCAGCCGGGCACGCTGCAGGATCTCGGCAGCACGATCCTCGCCGTCAGCCGCGAGCTAGCCCGGGGCGGCGCGACGCTGACCCCAGAACCCGAGCGCACCGTGTACTACGACCTGCTCAGCCAGACGACGCTGGTCTATTCCATGGC
>DAORCZ010001148.1:0-2820 GCA_035345735.1 Pseudomonadota bacterium
ACGCAGTGCTGGAAAACACGTACTCATTGCGGCGCGGCAGGGTGGCCAGCAAATGTGCCACATACGGTGTGAATGGAATGACGCGCACGCCTTCCACCTTGTCGCGGATGGTCAGCCCTCGCCATTTGGTGTTTACGTCGTCCCAGCGCAGCCCCAGCACCTCCCCGGCCCGTGCACCAGTCAGCAGCAGGATTTGCAGGTACGCGGATATGACCGGATTCTGAATCTGGCGCAAACGGCCGCTGCGGTCGTATGCGTACCGCCATGCCAGGCGGTCCTTCTTGAGGGGCATCGCTGTCCCCCCACCAACGCCGCTCTGCAACGCCGTCAGCGACGGAACGACGATTTTACTTGAACCGTTGGACTATACATCTTGATGCTCCTTCGAAAGATCGATGTTTTGGATGAGTCCGTCCCGCAGCTGCCGGAGCCGCTCTAGAGTTTGCTTGTCTCCCGGGAAAAGGTACCGCCCATAGTCCGGATCTCGATCGAGCTTGATGTCTCCTCGGTGCAGCCGGTTATAGAGCCAGTGCCGGTTGACCCCCAGCAGCTTCGCCATCCGCCCCACCGTCAGCGCGCCTCCCAGCCTCCAGCGCATCCGCTGCCCGGGCCCACGTGCCTTGCCTTGCTCGCAGCGGATTTTAGCCACCGTCGCTTTGCGCAGATGCTGGGTGCGGGCCGAGCGGAATCCCTGAGCCGTCAGCTGCTGCGCGATCTGCTGGTCGCCGTAGCCTTGCTCGACCAGCTCCATCACGCCGGTGACCAGCGTCGGGCAATCCGGGGGCGAGGGCCGCGCACAGGACGGTGCGGCCAGCTCCTTGTCCGTATAGGCTCCTCCTCGCCAGACGATGCGGACCAGCAGCTGCTCGGGGTCCAGGCGTTTGAGCACGACCTTGTTCACCAGACACCGGAGCAGGTCCTTCCGGGGGCCATGGGCAGGGAGGGCCACAGCTCGGGAAGGGCCTGCCCGACCGCGGCAAACTGCGTCCGCAGCTCCAGCGGAATCCGGCGTTGCGCCTGGCTTTGCATCTGCCGCTGGTCATGCTCGAAGCGCTGCTCGGCCTCGGCCAGCGCACGCAAGGCCGCCTCCCAGCGCCGTTCCAGCTCCTGCGCGACCAGGCGATTCTCCGGGTCGGCCTGGTCGTACTGCCGGCGTGCCCGATTCACCTCATAGCGCAGCCGCTGCAGCTGGCGTTGCTGGGCGGCCACGACCTGCTGTTGCTGCTCTTGCGTGCGGCGGTATGCCGTTTCGTACAGGTCCAGCTCGACGGGGGCCAGCGCCTGGAAGAAAGACTGCTGCACACAGGAGTCGACTCGGTCGCTGCGGATGGAGAGATGGCGAGGTGGTGGCCCGTCCGACTGGCCCTTGCAGGAGCAGCGGTAGTACGGCCTGGCGCCGTAGGCCACCGCCATTTGATGCCCGCAGTGGCCGCAGTAGCACAAGCCGGCCAGCAAGGCGGTTCCCTCGCGCGCCACGCCTTGGCTTTGCCGTCGGCGGTGATGCAGGTAGTTGTTGGCGAGGATGGACTGGATGCGCTCGAAGGTATCCCAATTGATGTAGCCGTCAAAATGATCTTTGAGCACCACGCGCCACTGGTCTAGGGGCAGGCGGTTGCTCTGGTGGCCCGGACGCTTGGGGTCGGTCCGCTGGGTCCATCGCGTGCGACCGAAGACATAGGCACCTGCGTAGGTCGGAGTCCGCAGGATTCGTAGTATGGCCCCAGGGGAAGGAGCTTCAAAGCGGAGTCGAGAATCGGCAATGGAGCGAACGGGGAGCAGCAGACCATGTTGACGAAAATGCCGCACGACCTTGCTGGAGGTCCGTTGCTCCAGGAAGGTCTGGAAGACCAGCGCGATAGTCTCTTGCACTTGGAGGTCTGGGTCCTTGACGACAGCGCCATCGTCGAGGCGGACGTAGCCAACCGGGAGCCGCAAGGCCAGCTCGCCGCGCTTGGCCTTGTTGTCGATGCCCGCAGTGAGCCGTCCTCGCAGCGTGTGGAGCTCTAGTTCGGAGACAATCCCCTTCATCCCAAGCAGAAGCCTCCCGTTGGAAGTGGACGGGTCATAGACTCCGTCGCGATCACCGATGAGACAGTGGTTGAGGGAACACAAGTCCAGCAGCGGATACCAATCGCTGCAATTGCGGGACAGGCGAGTGCTCTCGTAGCTGAGGACAATACCGACTTCCCCCATGGCCAGCTCGGAGAGCAGCTTCTTGTACCCCGTCCGCCCGTCGGTGGTCTTGGCGGAGTTGCCGGTGTCGACTTCGACGACCTCGATGCAGGACTCAGGCCAGCCCAGATGCAGCGCATGCTCCTTCATGTCGCGCTGCATCCGCTGGCTCTCTTGGTTGGTCAGGACCTGATGACCGGTGGACTGACGAATGTAGATCACAGCCTTGCGGCGCAGATGAGAGGGCAGAATCGGAACGGAGTTCATGCAGAGCCTCGGTCAGGAGCTGGGTCAGCTCCGTCTGAATTTGGGTCTTCAAGTCGACGGGGAGAGAGGACCAGAGGGTGGCTTCTTGGATGGACATGAGCTGGTAGCGACCCGGAAGGTCGAAACCAGCTCCGCCATCGACTCCAGCGTCAGCTTGGTCGGAGGCTCTAGAGGCTCGGTTAGAGCAGAGACGGGGATCCGGAGCAAAATTTCTTCTGTGAAAAAGACGACGACAGCGGGCTCTTTGGCGGGGCGATGCACTCGATGGTGTACGCGGAAGCGGCGCCCGAATAACGGATGAGTTGGGTTGTGGATGACAACCTCTTCTATACCTACATCAGCGCTTTCTGTTGGCGTAGTATTGAGGTGTGGTGTCCTTCG
>DAORCZ010001149.1:0-2818 GCA_035345735.1 Pseudomonadota bacterium
ATCTATCGCGAGCGGCTCGATCAGATCGTCGGCGTCGTCCACGCCTTCGATGTCCTCAAAGCCACGCGGGGCTCGATGACCGCAGCTGAGCTCATGCGCTCGCCAATCTTCGTGCCGGAATCGACCAAGGCCATGGAGCTGTTCACGCGCATGGAGCGAGCCCGCCAGGGTATGGCGGTGGTCGTCGATGAGTACGGGGGCGCGGTCGGCGTGGTGACGATGGAAGACATCCTCGAAGAAGTGGTCGGCGAGATCGAGGACGAGCACGACGAGGCCCCGCAGCTCTACAGCCGCGAAAAAGACGGCAGCTTCCGCGTCAAGGCGCGCATGTCGATCGCCCAGCTCAATCGCGACGTGACCAAGGAGCTGGGCGGCGAGCTCCCCGAGTCCGACGACTACGAGTCGCTGGCTGGGCTCATCCTCGACCGCCTGCGCCACATTCCCAAGCCCGGCGAGGCGCTGCGCCTAGGCGGCTTGATTATCGAGATCGTCGTCGCCAGCGAGCGCCGCATCGAAGAGTGCATCGTGCGGGCCCAGAAGAAGCGCTGACCGGCGACGCGCCTACTCGGGCTGTGCCGATCGCTCGGGCTCGCGCGCCACGCGCCGCAGCAGGATCGGCAGCGTCATCAGCATCAGCAGCGTCGAAGACAAGATGCCGCCGATGACCACCGTGGCCAGCGGCCGCTGCACCTCGGCCCCGGCCCGCGTCGAGATCGCCATCGGCAGAAAGCCGATCGCCGCCACCAGCGCAGTGGTCAGGATTGGACGCAGGCTGGCCTTGGTCGCGGCGCGCAGCGCTTCTTGCAGGCGGTCGCCCTGCGCCAAGTGTCGACGCAGCTCAGACGCCATCACCACGCCATTGAGCACCGCCACGCCACACAGCGCGATGAAGCCGACCGCGGCGGGGATCGAAAACGGCAGCCCGCGCAGGCGCAGCGCAAAGATACCCCCGACGATCCCCAGCGGTACGCAGGCAAAGACCGCGGCAGCATAGCCTAGCTCGCCGAACATCAGGAACAGCATGCCGAAGATGATGACGAGCGCGATCGGAACGACCAAGAGCAGGCGATTTTTCGCGCGCGTGAAGTTTTCAAACTGCCCGCCCCACTCCAGGTGATAGCCGTGCGGCATCGGCACCTCGGCTTCGACGCGAGCCCGCGCTTCGTGGACGTAGCTCACCAGATCGCGGCCGCGGATATTGGCTTCAACCAGCACGCGCCGTTCCAGCGCCTCGCGGTTGATGACGGCGGGACCTTCGCTCTCTTTGATCTCCGCCACCTGCGCCAGGGGCACAAGATGTCCGTCTTCACTTCCGACCAGCACCTCGCCGAACGACTCTGGGGTTAGCTGAGCCGGCGGCAAGAGCAGCTTCAGCGGGAAGCGCCGCGGACCTTCGAACACCTGCCCGGCCAAAAGTCCCACGCGCGAAGCCTGCACCGTATCGAGGATCTCGTCGGCGGGAATGGCGTAGCGCGACACCCGCTTGCGGTCGACCTTCACGTTAAGCAGCGGCAAGCCCAGCACGCGCTGAACGCGCAGATCGCCGGTGCCCTGCACCCCGCGCATCAGCGCACCGATGCGATCGGCCAGCGCCTTGGACGTCACCAGATCGTTGCCGAACACCTTGACCACGACATCGGCGCGCGAGCCCGAGAGCAGCTGATTTACGCGATCTTCAATCGGCTGCGAGACCGACACAAACGTCGCCGGCACCTCGGCTTCAATCGCCTCTTTGATCTTTTCCCCCAGGCCATCCAGATCGTGCGCGCTCTGCCAGTGCGCTTTGTCGGCGAGCTTGACCATCACCTCGGTCTCGTCGGGCCCCACTGGCTCGGTCGCGACTTCAGCGCGGCCGGTGCGCGTGACGATCGACTTCACTTCCGGAAATCGCGCGAGCACATCTTCGACCTGCACACCCAGCCGCGCCGCCTCGCTGATCGAGATGGAGGGCAGGCGCTTGATATCCAAGGACAGCTCGCCCTCGTCGAGTCGTGGCACGAATTCAGCGCCCAAGCCGATCGAGGCCACCCCGGTCAGCACAAACAACAGCGCGGCGAAGCCCAGCGTCGCCTTGGGTTGGGCCAAGACACGCTGCAGCGTGCGCAGGTACAGGGCCTGCAGCCGTCCCCAAACTCCGCGACCGGGGCTGTCTGTGGCGCCGCTGTCCTCTGCTCCGGGTGTCTCACCTCCTGGCTTTAGGACATAGGCGGCAAGCGCCGGGAAGACGAACAGCGTGAAGAGCAACGCGCCAAAGAGCGCCAGCGCCACGGTCATCGCCATCGGCTTGAACATGCGCCCTTCGACGCCCTCCAGCGCCATGAGCGGCAGGTAGACCATCAGGATGATGGCGACGGCAAAGGCCACGGCGCGGGCGCTCTGCCCCATCGACTTGGCGATGGCCAGCGGCACCTGCTCGCGCGCATCTTTGGGCAGCGCGGACAGTGCGACGATCGCCGCTTCCAGCATCACGATTGAACCATCGACCAACAATCCAAAGTCGATGGCCCCAAGCGACATCAGGTTTCCGACCACGCCCAGTCGCACCATGCCGATCACCGCCACGCCCATTGATAGCGGAATCGCCAGCGCCGCGATGAGGCTGCCACGCAGCGTGCCCAGCGTCAGAAACAGCACCAGCACAACCAGCGCGGCTCCCTCGCTGAGGTTGATGAACACGGTCTTGAGCATGCGGTCGATGAACTCAGCGCGGTCGTAGTAGGTGGCGATGCGCACACCGGCCGGCAGGTCGTGACCGATCTCGGTCAGCTTCTTTTTGACGTTGCCGACCACTTCGCGCGAGTTCTGCCCGATCAGCATC
>DAORCZ010001150.1:0-2813 GCA_035345735.1 Pseudomonadota bacterium
GCCAATATGCCGTTATAGAAGAAGGTCTGGAAGCGCGTGGCCTCCAGGTGCTCGATCAGCGGCCCGATGGCGACCGGTGCCGACATCGTGACCAGGGCGCGCAGCCACGGGGCTCGCCCCGCCAGGTGCAGGCCGATACAGCCGCCGTGCGACAGACCCATGACCGCGATGCGCGCCGGATCGACCTCCGGTTGCTGCCGCAACCAGTTCAGGCCAGCCTCGGCATCCTGCACCTCGCCCTTGCAGAACTCGATCTTGCCGTCGCTGCGCTGATCGTCGAGGCGCCGGAGCTGGCCGCGATATGCAGGCATCAGCACCACCACTCCATGCCCGGCCAGGGCCCGTCCGAGATCGGCGGTGACGATCTCGTCGCCCGAAAAACCGCTGTGCAGCAGCAACACGCCCGGCTTCTTGGCCACTAGCGGCGTCGCGACGATCGGCTTTGGCGCAATTTCGGTATAGCGCTGCACCAGCTCACCGACTTTTAGATTGATTGGTTTTTGTTGCAAACCATCCGGGACCTGCGCCCAGCGATAACAGCCAGTTGAATTCATCAATAAATATGCAAATAAAAAAACAAGACCACCAGAACGCGGCCTGGGCAGCCGGCTTGTCGGGGGCTGTCTCTGGGAGCTTGTGAAGCGACGCATGGGCGAGAAGTTTCGATAGTCTAGCAAGGGAGTGGAGGCCGCAGACCGTGCCATGCCTACGGCCGGTTCGCGAGCGTAACGATGACCCCCCAACCCCCCGGCGGCCCACCGCCCAACCGAGCCGAACAGCCCGAGCCCCGCGAGGAGCAAGATCGGCTGCGTAGCCGATATGCCGCGCTGCCGCTGTCGCAGCGCATGGCCAACTGGTTTGACCTGTCGCGCATGTTCGGCACGGTCAAAGACATCCTGCTGTCCGAGGTCTTCCGCGATCGCTTCGACTACCGCCAGCTAGAGTCGGCACACAGCGATCGCATCACCGCCGGCCGCTCGCCGGGCAGCCCAGCCGTCGCCACGGCCTATGAAGACTACGCCAGCCGCCCCGACTGCCTCGACGAAGAGGGCTGCTTCTGGTTCGACTATGTGGCGGATGTCGGCGACGGATTCGGATCGACCTTTCACGTGGCGCAGGCGCTAGCGCAGCCGCAGCTTACGGTCCTGCCGCCAGCCAAGCGGAGGAAGGACGCGGCAGAAGGCCCCACGCTGCCAGCACTCCGTCGCGGCTCGCTGCTGATCCTGGGCGGCGATCAGGTCTATCCCAGCGCCTCGCGCGAGCGCTACGACGAGCGCTTCGTGAAGCCCTACGAGGCGGCCGCCTATCAGCCACTCGCGCAGCCTCGCGACGCCCTGCCCCACGTCTTCGCCATCCCCGGCAACCACGACTGGTACGACGGGCTGGGGGCGTTCATGAGCGTCTTTGCCGAGCAGCGCGCCATCGGCCTGTGGCGCACGCGCCAGCGACGCAGCTACTTCGCCCTTCGCCTGCCGCACGGCTTCTGGCTGTTCGCCGTCGATATCGCGCTGTCGGGCGAGCTAGACATCGATCAGGTGACCTACTTCGAAGAGCGTGTGCAGCGCGACCTGCAGCCCGGCGAGCGCATCATCCTGTGCCTGCCCGAGCCCGACTGGGCCAAGCCGCGCGCTCTCACCCAGGGCAGCCGCGACGCTCTGTTCTATCTGCACCGACGGCTTAGCGAGGCGGCCGGGGGGCGCGATATCCAGGTCGTGCTGCGCATCGCCGGCGACCTGCACCACTATCGCCGCCACATGTCGGTCGAGACGACGGCCGACCAGCCACCGCGCCTGGTGCCCAACCTGACCGCCGGCGGCGGCGGCGCCTTCCTGCACCCGACCCACGACGGCGCCGAGCATGGGACGATCCTGCGCCCACCCGGCCCCGGCGATCCCCCGCGCGAGTTCGTCTGCCAACCCGGCTGGTGCTTCCCCCATCCGGCGGTGTCGCGCGCCCTGACCCGTCGCAACTGGATGTTCGGCCTGCGCAACTGGCGGCTGTGGACGTCGCTGACTGGGTTTTACATGCTCGTCTTTTACCTGTGGTTCGTGTCGTTTCGGAACGATGGCGGATCGCGGGCCCTCTTGCTGGGCAGCCTGTTCGCGCTCTTGTTCTATGGGCTGACCAAGCTGGCCGCGCTCGGCGGCGACAGCATCCCTCTCGACAAGCTGCGACGACGGGGGCAGACCGATGCCGATCGCAGCGGCGAACACAGTCCTTCACCGAAATCGACCTGGCCGGCGGCGCTGCGCGGCATGCTGCACGGGCTTTTGCAGAGCAGCGTCTTGGCCTTCGGTCTGACCGGCGTTTGGAGCGTACTGGCGACGGCAATCGGCCTGAAGCTGGCCGGGCTTTTGCGCGGCGGTCCGCTGCCGGAAGAGACGGAGCGCGCCATCGTGCGCTTCTGCTTCCTACAAGACACCGCCTTCACGCCGCTCACCGGCTTTGCCGACTCCTCACTCAGCTTCGGCACGCTGCGTGTTTTCGCGTATGAGCTGGGGCATAACCTGGGAACTTTGCTTAGCCTGCTCGCCCGGCTGTCGCTGCAGGCCGGCATCACCGCCTTCCTCAGCCTGCTGACCTTTGGTCTTTACCTGTGGGTGTCGCTGAATCGCCATCGCGTGCACGGCAACGACGCCTTCGCCGCGCTGCGCTCGCCCGACTACAAAAACTTCCTGCGCATCTGCATCAAGCCCGACGGGCTGTGGGTCTATCCCATCGGCTTTCAGGCGACGCCGGCCCACTGGGACTTCACGCCACAGACGCTGGGCCAGCCCCCGGCCGCTGGGCAGCCGCTGTTTCTGCCACGCTTC
>DAORCZ010001151.1:0-2811 GCA_035345735.1 Pseudomonadota bacterium
CGCCGCGACGCCGAACCGGACTCCTCAGCCCGGGTAGGGCAACCTCTGTCCGCAGCTCGCCCAAACTCCCCGCCCGTCGCCGCCGACACTCCTTTTTCCTCGCTCAGCCCACTTCCAACTCTCCCAGCAGCCTGCCGTTCCTTCCGCAAGTAGCAGCCTCAGCAAGATTTTCTGGATCGGAACCAGCTAGCAGCCTCGCAGCCGTCCTCGATCCAGGCTCCGTTCTTCAGCGTACCCACGGCTATGTCAGGTTTGGCATGAAGAGGATGACTGAGCGTGCTGAGAGGCTGGCCCAGCCGCATGAGCAGAGGAGCTGCCCTCGCAATGCAAGGCCAGAGAGCTGAACCTGGCACCACAACTGATGCGCAGGAATCGTGGCTTCACTAGAAGCGAAAACCGAGGCTTGCCACTGCCCCACGGCCGCTTGCGCTGGGCAGCACGCTGATGCTTGCGAGCCGTACCGGGCTGGGACGTGCGGCCTGCGTACCTGCCAAGGGCTGGATGTCGATCGAGTTGCGCTTGATGGCGGCTAGCTGCCCCAGGCCAACGAAGAAGAAGACCGCTCCATGCAGATACAAGGGCACAGCGCCAGCGATCGCCCCTGCGTCGCTGCCCGCGGATGAGCCACGACCAGCGACGTTGATCAGCACCCCACCCGCAAGGAAGACACCGCTCAGTGCAATCAGGATCGGGCCGGCAATTGCGCGGCTGAGGGTGAAGTGCTGAACGGTCATCTTGAACGGGACGCCTGGGAAGGCCAGCGACTGCTGGAACTGCTTGCTGCCGGGACCTGACACCGTGACCGTGCTCGGGCCTGGGGGGACTTCCAGCTCGCAGGGAGCGGTGCACAGACGATCGCCGCTACCGACACCCACGGTATATGGGATGTTCGCCTTTCTCCCGGTGATAACGGCGCGCACGGTCTTCTCGGGGGGCGCTGTGGGCTTGGCATGCTCGTCCCGGCTCGTCGCCGTCTCTTCCTTCGTGGCGGACGCATCCTGCGCTTCCTTTTTGGGGACAGAGCGCGTCGTGGATCGGCGCCCAGGGGTCGATGACGCGGGGCCTTCCTCATCTTCATCGATCTGTCGGGACTTGTTACGCCCAGCCTGGCTCTCCATCAGTGCCTGCGCTCGCGCCATTCCTATTTTCACTTCCTGACGCTGCGCCTCCGTGGGCGAAGATGAAGCAGCGACAAACTGAGCGTAGAACTTGAGCGCTTCACCTCCCTGACTCAGCCGCAGGTGCGCCTTGGCGATGTACAGCAGCAGCTCGGGATGGGGTCGGCTACGCGCGTCATAGGCGGCCTGGAATGCGTAGATGGCATCCTCCCAAGCCTCCTTCTGCGCGAAGCGCATACCCTTCCGGTACTGGAGAAGAAACACGGATCCCTCTCCTTCTGTTGTCGGGCTAGCAGCCAGCGCCGACGGCAACGCCAGCTGGCTAAGGGCCAAGACAGTGGGGAGTGATAGAGCGCGGAAGTAACGACGAGCTGTCCTTTTCATGAACGTTCTCCTGGTGCAACACGCCTGGGGGTTGTGTGAATCGGCCTTGGATGACTGCGACTGAGGAGAACGATTGCAGCGACCGTGCCAGCCTGGTTCTCGTCGAGAAATGACCAGAGGACGGCCAGACTGGGCGAGCTTGTTTGAAGTGCACGAGACCGCGTTGAAGGAGAATTGAAAGGGGGGCGGTGCGCGGCGTGGGCTGTGGGGAGCAAGGCGGGCGGGGAATCTCCCTGAGGAGCTAGAAGTCTGGAGTTTCGGGCGGCGTATCCGTGGCAGCTCCTCCGTCCTCTCTGGAAGAACTCGCGGGCGCACGGGGTGCCGGGCTTGGGGCGTTCCGACGCTTGCCTTTAGCCCCGTCGCGCGCTGTCCGTCGTGGCGCCGCAGCCAGACGCTTGGCCGTCGGTGCCCCCGCATCGTGCACCTCGTGGCTACCCGCGGTTCCATCGCCAGCTTCTCGCATCACAAGCGGCCTGACCGGCTCTGGGATGGGGGCCGCAGGCTGAGGAGCGCTGCTTGTGACAGGGAGTGGGCTCGGACGCGGCGCACTGGCGCTGGGCGGCAGACTCGCTGCCGTCTGGACGCTCCCCTGTGGGGATGGGGGCCGCAGGACCTGCCAAATGCCGGCGTTCATCCCGACCAGAACCGTGGCGATTCCCAGCCAAGCACGCCATCCGGGGTTCTGGCCGCTGGCCGCTACCCGGCCTGTCCGGCTACCGACAGCGCTGCTGAGCGTCGAGCGACGCCCTTGAGCCGTCGCCCAGCCTGCAGGATCGTACGGTACCTCGGCCGGGGTGTTGAGCGGAAGCGCGGAGCGAACAAACGGGCAGGCCGCAGCGATGGGTTCTAGCAGTTGTAGAAACTGCTCCATACTTGGACGCTCCTGCGGTTCCTTGGCCAAGAGTCCGCTCAAAAGAAGGTCCAGACTTTCGCGCTCAGGGACATCGTCCAGACAGTCGGTCAGCGCGGGTGGGGACTCGTAGATATGCATCGCCATGAGTGCCCCGAGACCCTCGGCCTGAAACGGGGGGCGACCGACCAGAAGCTGAAACAGCATGATTCCCAAAGAGTAGACATCCGCCTTGCCATCGACCCGCCCTGCACCTCGGCACTGCTCGGGCGCCATGTAGATCGGAGTGCCGATGACTGTGCCTGTACGCGTCAGGCGAGGCGAGGCCGCCCCGTCTGGGGCCGCAGCCGCATCGCTGCCCAGTCGCGCAATTCCGAAGTCCAGCACCTTCGCGCGCTCACCGCTGCTCTGCAGGGGATCTCGAATGATCATCACGTTGTCGGGCTTCAAGTCGCGGTG
>DAORCZ010001152.1:0-2811 GCA_035345735.1 Pseudomonadota bacterium
GGCAGCTTCGCATGATCGAGCGGCTGTACGCCGTCCGCACCGGGACCTTGGAGCCCGGCAACCCGGAAGAAGACGAGCTTCTGCGCCTGTCGATTCCCTACTACTCGTTCATCAACGAGTGCAGCATCGTCGTCGATCAAAAGGGCCCGCCCATGGGCAAGGTCGCTAAGGACAAGGCCCTTCTCGCGCGCTATCACCAGGCGCGCGCCGCCGCCAAGCTGAAGCAGTAGGCGCTGCGCCTTCCCCCAGTCGAGCCGCCTCGTCGCGATCCGCCGACGGGCGCGCCCGATCTCCGGTATGATGAGGCGCGATGTCCTACACCCGCCGTGCTCTCGTCGCTTGCGGGTGGCTGGCCGTGTTGCTGCTGCTCGGCTGCACGACCCCGCGGGCGAGTGAGCTCTGGGCGGTGCAGGACTACCCCGGCGCCTTTCAATATCGCTACGGCGACCCGGCGGGCGGACTGGCCGCGCGACCGCGCTTTGCCGAGCCGCAGCACGACGATGGACAGTGGCGAAAGACCACTGAGCTAGGCCGGCCGCCAGGGCGAGACGGAGCGACCGTCCTTTGGCTGCGCACGCGGCTTCTGGGTCCGCCGCTGCCGCATCCCGCCCTGGGTCTGCGTATCAGCGGTCACGACCTGCAGGTGTTTGTCGACGGGCAGCCGGTGCCGGCGCAGGGGGCTACGGCCACGGCCATCGATCGCGTCGCCAGCCTGAGCGACGACTATGTCATCCCGCTTCCCCCTGACTATGTCGGCAAGACCCTGGTGCTGCGTCTAACGTCGCCTGCGCCGCTGTTCGGTGTGCTGAGCCCGCCGCGACTGGGCGAGGCAGCAGCCGTGGCCCTGGATCTGGTGCGCGGCAACGGCGCGCAGGGGCTGGTGTCGCTGCTGTTTCTGCTGTTCGCCGGGGCGGGCGCGACGCTGTTCGCCTTCCATCGCCGCGAGCTGTCCTATCTGTACTTCGCGATCTTTAGCTTCGCGCTCGGCATCTGGAACCTCACCTTCACCGGCTTTCTGGGGCTCCTTTTGCCGTGGCCGTTTCCGCGCTTTCCGACGCGCGCAATCAGCATCGCGGTGGCGTTGGCGGCTTTTTGTTCTTACGTCGGCGCGGTGCTGGATCTGGGACCGCTGCGCATCCTGCACTGGCTGCGGCTCCTGTGGCTTTTCGTCCTCGCCGTGTTCGTCGGCGTGCTGCTGACCGAGCCGCGACTGATGTTTCGGCTGATCGGGCCGGTGGCGGCGCTGGCCCTCCTGACGATGGCGTCGTGGGTCACCACCGCGATTCGCGGCGCGCGAGCCGGCAACCGCGATGCCCAGATCTTGAGCTTGGGTTTTGTCGCCATGCTGGCCGCCATGTCGACGGGAATCCTGGTCGCCAGCGGCAACGCAGCGGGGCGAGTCGGGCTGAACTTTCACGCCGGCACCGTGGCCTGGGGGCTGTCGCTCACCGCTGTCCTTCTGCGCCGCTACATCGCCGCGAATCAGCAGACGCTGCAGCTTCAGGTCGAGCGCCTGGTGGCCGCCCGCCGCTTGGAAGAACAGGGCGCGCTCTTGCAAGCCGCCTTCGACATGGCGCGGGGCGATCTCGAAAAGAAGATCGAAGTTGCCGAGCAGAGCTCGCTCTCGCCGCTCGCCGGGGCGCTGGATGCGATGCGCCTTGATGTGCGGGCCAAGTTTGCGCTCCTCGATCGTGCGCAGAGCGATCTGCGCGCACAGGTCGAGACGCTGGCCGCCCGCAATGAACAGATCGGCCAGCTCAACGACGAGCTTCGGCGACAGATCGAGCAGCGTTCGCGGCGCCTGATCGAGCTCTTGCTGCCGTCGGCGGAGCGCTCACGCAGCGTGCCCGAGCTGGCCGAAGGCGACCTGCTGGGCGAGCGCTATCGCATCACCCGCATGCTCGGCAAAGGCGGCATGGGCGCGGTCTATGAAGTCGAGCGCACCACCGACCATCATCGCCTTGCCGCCAAGGTGCTGCACACCGCCATGGCCAATCGCACCGGCCTCAGTCGCTTCGCTCGCGAAGCGCAGATCATGGCTCGCTTAAGTCACGAGCATCTCGTGGCGATCTGGGATGTCGATGTCACCAGCACCGGCACGCTCTATCTGGTCATGGAGCTCGTGCAAGGCCTGCCCCTCTCCGGCTGCCAAGAGCGCGCCAGCGACCCCGCCTGGGCCTGCGCCGTCCTTGGCCAGATCGCCACCGCCCTCGATCTGCTGCACAAAAACGGCATCGTGCATCGCGAACCCCGGCGCCTGTCGAAAAGCCGGCCCTAACTTTCCGCGCCCGGCGAGACGTTTCGGAAAATGGCGGGCTCCTGCCGGGTCCCGTGGTCCCTCGCACAGCCTGGCGCCGCCGCGCGGTTTTTGGGGGGCGCCAAACGAAATGGCGCTGGACAAGCCAGGGCGGGCAGGACAGAATTTAAACAGTGATTGAATCAGTGATTCAAATTGTGTATGAATTACCGCGCCTCTGTCCTGACCGGCGGTACTGCCGCGGTGTATGGCGAGCCGGTCGGCGCCTCGCATGGGCGGAGCGGAGCGCCGGCCGAGGTGCCCGCGGCTGCGCGGATGGCGGCTTGGCCCTCTGTCAGGGGAGGCGAGAGCGAGCAGGAGGTTTCGATGCCGGGCAGTGAAGTTCGAGCCAGCGAGTGGGCAGACGCGGCGGCGGCGGTGCGCCAAGTTCTGGCGAAGCAGATCGCGGCGGGCACCCTTGTCGGGGCACAGTATCTCGCCGTGACGGCAGAACAGACGCGGGTCGATCTGCACATCGGTGTCACGGACGCCGCGACCGCCCAGCCGCTACAGCG
>DAORCZ010001153.1:0-2806 GCA_035345735.1 Pseudomonadota bacterium
GAACGATGAGAAGACTTTGGCTGCTGCCCCTGCTTGTGCTCTCGGCCTGTCTGCATCCCCCGTCGCTGCAGGAGGGCGACGTGCTGGGCCGCATCAACGCGGACTACCGACAGTTCTTTCCTGCCGCTTCGGACCCCGACCTGAACCGCGATGCGGGCCTGCTGCGTCCGCGCTTCGGCCTGCCGGCCATCGTCCCGGCTGATGCACCCGAGTTCAGCTTTGACGTCGACTTGCTGCAGCGCGGGCCATCGGCCCAGGTCACGCTGACGCTGCTGCCAGCTGGGCTGTCCGATCGCGAGGCCGCCGCCTGCATCGACAGCGGTCGCGAGCCCTGCCTGCGCTTGGTCGTGAAGAGCACCGAGTCGAGCATCATCAGCGCGGGCGCGGTTCGCCTGCGCCTGCGTGTCGCGCCGCAGCGGACGGACCTGCGGCCGAGCTTGGGCGCCTATGATCTCTACGTCACCTCGAACATCGATCCGCCGCTGCGCGCCCCGCGGTCGGTGTTCGCGACGCGGGCCTTCGACACGCTGCGCATCGCCCACCTATCGGACATTCACATCGGCAAGGGCCACCGCGACATCCTGCCCAAGCTGCGACGGGTCATCGCCGACATCAATGCGCGGGCGCCGGATCTGGTGATCATCACCGGCGACATTGCCAACAGCGGCTATCGCGATGATCAGATGGTTCGCGCCCAGCACGAGCTGCTCGTCCTGCAGGCGCCCATCCTGGCGGTGCCCGGCAATCACGACCTGGGCTTCGATCGCACGACGCTGCTCAGCAATCGCTATGGTCCGGGCTGGGCGACGTTTGCCCGCGCCTTCCATCCGCAGCTCTTGTTTTCGCTGAGCATCGCTGGCTGGTCGTTTGTCGGCTTCGATAGCGGCAGCTCGACGATCTCGCCGCGCGTGCTGACGCGGGGTCTGTCACCCGCTTCGCTGTCGGCGCTATCGGCCGAGCTACAAGCGGCGCAGGCCCGTGGGCAGCGCGGCGTCGTGCTGTTCTCCCATGCTCCGTCGCGCGCCAGCGTGTTCTCCGGTAGCTCGGCGCGAGGGCGGGGCAGCTTCGGTCGCATGCGAGCCGGGGTGCGTCCCTTTGAAGAGCTCTTGGTCGCGGCCTCGCAGCGGCTGCGCGTCATTCACCTCAGCGGTCACACCCATTGGTCTGACGTCTATGAAGCCAGCCCGACACCCGGGCCGATTCGCTTTTCGCGCTGGCCGGCCCAGGCCCTGACCCCGACTCCGCGCAACTTGTCAGGACGCGTGTCGTTGATCACCGTGCAAGCCGCGGCGCACACCACCTTTGGTCGTCGCAAAAACGGCACCGGCCACGGCTTCGCTTGGCTCGAACTGACCGAGACGCCACGCCTCTCGTTCATCCAATATCGCTCGTGAGCGGGGGCCGTTGACCGCTGGGAGGGGGAGCGGCTCCCAGCGCAATTCTTCGATTCAGTTGTTTACATATTGCTGTGAACGCCTACGCAGTCGCAGCGTCCAGCCTAGCCGTGACGGGGGCGGGGGCGGATCTTCGAGCGGATCTCGCCCTTGACCATGTCGAGCACGTGATCGCTGGCGAGGAAGTCGTGGGGAAAGCCCGGCTCGATGCGCGTCAGGCGATCCAGCTCACGCAGCGACTCTTCGTTGAGCGTGACCTCGGTCGCGGCAAGGATGTCGTGGAGCTGCTCGACCTTGCGCGCACCGGCGATGGGGAAGTAGCGATAGCCGCGCGACAGCACCCAGGCCAGCGCAACCTGCGTCGATGAGACACCCAGGCCATCGGCCACCGTATCGACCGCCCGCGCGATCGCAAGCCCGCGCTCGGACGAGCGTCCGCGATCGGCGTTGCCTCGCTTGCGCAGCGAGTCATTGTCACCCCCGCGCGTGTACTTGCCGGTAAGCACGCCGCCGGCCAGCGGGGCCCACGCCGCGACCCCCAGGTCGAAGTGCGCCGCCATCGGGAGCAGGTCGCGCTCAGTTGTGCGCTGCAGCAGGCTGTATTCCACTTGAATCGCCGCCAGCGACGACCAGCCGTGTAGCTCGGCCATGACCTGCGCCGCGCTAACGACCCAGGCCGGGGTATCGCTGAGGCCGATGTAGTGCACCTTGCCCATGCGCACCAGATCATCAAGTCCGCGCAGCGTCTCGTCGATCGGCGTGTCGTCGTCATAGGCGTGCACCCACAGGAGATCGATGGCGTCAGTGCCCAGGCGCCGCAGGCTGCCTTCGACGGCCTGCATCAGGTTCTTGCGCTGGTTGCCGGCGGCATTCGGATCCGAGTGATCCATAGCCAGCGAGTACTTGGTGGCGACGACCATGCGCTGCCGTCGGCCCTTCAGCCAGCGGCCCACGTATTCCTCGGTCTGGCCGTTGTGATACTTGTTCGCCGTGTCGAGGAAGTTGCCGCCCGCCTCGGCATAGGCATCGAGGATGCGATGGCTGGTGGCTTCATCGGCACCGAACGGCCAGTCCTGGCCAAAGCTCATCGTGCCGAGACAGATCTCCGATACGCGCAGGCCTGAGCGGCCCAAGAACTTGTACTTCATGTCAGCGGTCCCTCCTGGTGGTCACGATGGTGGACTAGGCAAGGCGCCCCCGTAAAGATCTCTTGCCGCCGCTCATCGCCGTTGCTGCGTCGGCTGCGTCCGAGCAGTGCGCGGTTGTGCAACGCGCCGGGTCGCGTCGTGGAATCTAGGGATATCGATTCGGCTACTCGAACAAGGTGCCGCGCTGTTCGTCTACTTTGCGCAAGGCGGTGCGGGCGGCGTGGCCGCGGGGGGTCTTTTCGGCGGACCAGACGGACAGGGTCT
>DAORCZ010001154.1:0-2802 GCA_035345735.1 Pseudomonadota bacterium
TCCGACGCTGAGCCACGCCAAGCCGGCGGTGGTCAAAGACAGCACACAGCTAGGAGCGGCGGCGAGCCCAGCCGCTAAGTCGCCACCAGTCGGCGCTCAACCGGGCACCAGCCCGCTCGTTCACCCCGATGAGCGACACCTAGGTCAGCTTCGCCAGCTGACGGCGGCCGGTGAGAACGCCGAGGCCTACTGGTCCTTTGACGGCCAGCGCCTCAGCCTGCAGGCGACGACGGCGAATGATAAGTGTGATCAGATCTACACGCTGGATCTGGGAACCCCCGGCATGGGGCTCGGCACGCTAAGCCCGGTCAGCGGTGGTCATGGGAGGCATACGTGTAGTTACTATTTTCCTAGCGGCGATCGACTGCTATTCAGCTCGACCCGCCACCTGGGAGACGCGTGCCCACCGACCCCGGATCGCAGCAAGGGCTATGTCTGGCCCCTGTATAACTACCAAATCTACAGCTCGAAGCCGGATGGCTCTGATCTCAAGCGCCTAACCCAGACCCAGGCCTACGACGCGGAAGCGACTGTTTGCCGCGACGGCAGCGTTATTTTTACCTCCGATCGCGATGGCGACCTAGAGCTCTACCGCATGAACCTCGACGGTACGGGGGTTAAGCGACTGACCAATGCCCCCGGCTATGACGGCGGGGCGTTCTTTTCAGAGGATTGTCAGCACATCGTCTGGCGGGCCGCTCGACCGCGCACCACCGATGAGCTGACCGAGATGCGCTCCCTGCTGAAAGAGCACATGGTCCGCCCCACCCGGATGGAGCTCTGGGTGGCCAATGCCGATGGCTCTGCTGCACATCCGGTAACCGACTTCGGCGCGGCATCATTTGCACCGTATTTTTACCCAGCCAAGCTGGCAGGGTCCGCGAATCGCCGGATTATCTTCTCGTCAAACTACGGAGACCCCCGAGGACGCGAGTTCGACATCTGGGCTGTGAACTCCGATGGCACCAACCTAGAGCGCATCACGTTCAGCCCTGACTTCGATGGCTTCCCGATCTTTTCGCCGGACGGCAGCCGCCTTGCCTTCGCAAGCAACCGCGGTGGCAAGGTACGCGGCGAAACCAACATCTTTGTCGCTAGCTGGCAACCCGGTCCTGCCGTGCCCAGCGCATTCAAGCCCACCGTCGCCGATGAAATTCACAAACGCGTGTCATGGCTGAGCGATCCGGCACGCGAAGGACGAGGGGTAGGTACTCGCGGGTTGGCTGCGGCTGCCGATCAGTTAGCCACCTGGATGTCTGAGGCGGGCCTGGAAGGTGCTGCAGACGCGCCGGCCGCCGGCAAGGCCAGCAAGCCTTCGTTCTTTCAGGACGTCGAGGTCTTCGTCGGTGTGCGCGATCAGGGCTCGAGCCTGCGCATGGAAGAACCGGCACCAGCTCGTCCTCTGTCAGCGACACAGGCAACGCCGGCCGGGATGTCGGGCAGCGGTGCCTTTGCTGGCCGGCTGCGCTTCTGCGGCTATGGCATCACGGCACCCGAGGCTCACTGGGATGACTTCGCGGCCGCCGATCTGAAGGGCATGGTGGCCGTCATCCTGCGCGGGGTCCCGGCGAACAAGTTCTCCGGCGGAGCCGCCCGCTCGTATTCCGACCTGCGTTTCAAGGCGTGGAGCGCCCGCGAGCATGGTGCCGTTGCCGTGGCCTTCGTCGATCTGTCCAGCGACGGCGTACCCCGGCTGACACTGGATGGGCCAGAGGGCGGAGCGGGTCTGCCCGTCATCTATATAGCGAAGTCGGCTCTAGCCGAGGTTGCCCGGGGGGCGTCGAGCACACCTACCGATCTGCTGTCGAAGCTTGAAGCAGCAGCGAACGAAGGAAAACCGGACAGCATCGAGCTGCCTGGCCGCTTGGCCGGTGAGATCAAGCTGGCCCGGGAGTCGCGGCGAGAACGAAACGTGGTCGGCTTGCTGCGCAGTGGCGTCCCCGATGCGCCGGTGATGGTCCTCGGCGCGCACTACGATCACCTGGGTCTTGGAGGCCGTGGCTCGCTCGCCCCAGGGCAGAAGGCGATCCACCCTGGCGCCGATGACAACGCGTCGGGGACGGCCGCATTGCTGCATGCGGCAGCGCGCCTGAAAGCTCAGCCTCCCACGCAGCCCTTGGACATCTACTTCGTCGCCTTCACGGCGGAGGAAGTGGGCTTGGTGGGCTCAAGCCGCTTCGTCGAAAAGCTACCTGCCGGCCTCCGCAAAGAGCGCATCCGGGCGATGTTCAACTTCGACATGGTGGGACGACTGGCCTCAGCATCCGGCCAAACCATGCCAAGTGTCGTCGTGCAAGGCAGTGACTCGGCCGCGGAGTGGGCAGAGCTTGTCGCGCCGCGCTGCCAAAACCTCGGGCTGTTCTGCCGTCTCGGCGGCGATGGCTACGGGCCGAGTGACATGACTCCCTTTTACGGTAGCGGCATCCCTGTCCTGTTCTTCTTTACTGGCGCGCACGGCGACTACCATCGCCCGAGTGACACCGCAGACAAGATCAACGCCATGGGCATCGCTCAGATTGCCGATCTGGCCGCCCACCTCAGCCGCGACACGGCGGATCGATTGAAGCAAAACCCGACGGGGCTGACCTGGAAGAAGCCCAGCGGGCCGCCGCCACGAGCCGGCGATCGCGGATATGGCGCTTATCTTGGAACGATCCCGGACTACACAGCCATGCAGGGCGGGCGAGGGGGCGTCAAGCTGACCGGCGCTCGACCACAGAGCCCGGCCGAGGCCGCTGGGGTACGGGCCGGCGACATCCTGGTGGGCCTCGGAGACAGCAAGATCGAGACATTGGAAGACAT
>DAORCZ010001155.1:0-2800 GCA_035345735.1 Pseudomonadota bacterium
GCTTTGACTCATCGCTGCGCGATCACACGACGCAGGTGATGACCGTCCGCATGCGCTTTGAAGGGGGGCCAGAGGAGCTCTCGGGCAGCGCCGATTTCCAGCTGCGCTGGTTTTATCGCTTCGAGGTTGAGCACCTGCTCTATCGCGCTGGTTTTTCCGAGGTTGCGATCTACGGCGGCTTCGACCGCCGGCCATGGTCCGCCTTCGGCGAGACGATTGTCGTAGCCCGCTAGCCCCGGCCGCGCTGTCCGGTTCGCCAGCCCGTCCGCCGCGGTGCTTTTCCGCGCCGGCGTGCGTATTCGGCTGATGACAGGCCCCGGCGACCTCGATATCCTGTCCTGCGGTTTTGTTGCCATGGCTGATAAGTACCCAATGACCCCACGTGGCCTTGTGTTGCTCAAGGATGAGCTGAAGCAGCGCAAGGAAGTCGAGCGACCGCGCATCGTCCGTGCCATCGAGGAGGCGCGTGCCCACGGCGATCTCAGCGAGAACGCCGAGTACAGCGCCGCCAAAGAAGCGCAGTCGCACAACGAAGGTCGCATCAGCAAGCTGGAGGAGCTGATCGGGCTGGCTGACGTCATCGAGCCGTCCAGCCTGTCCGGCAAGAAGGTCGTCTTCGGCGCCACCGTCACCATCGAAGACGGTGAGAGCGGCGAGCGTCAGACCTTCGCCATCGTCGGCGAGCACGAGGCGGACATCAAGGCCGGGCGGATGAGCATCACCGCTCCCGTGGCGCGAGCCATGATCGGCCGCGAAGTCGGTGACGTGGTACAGGTCCGCACGCCGCGTGGCCAGCGCGAGTACGAGATCACCGCCCTCAAGTTTGTGCCGGTCGAAGCCTAGCGCGGGCTCTTGCCCCCTCGATGACGCCTGCCTCCCCGCCGACTCCCTCCGCGTCTTCTTCGTCGCCTGAAACTGCTCGTAAGTTGGGCTGGTCGGTCGATTTGGCCTACGGGCTGGGAATCGCCTGTCTGGTGCTTCTGCTACTGGTCTTTTCCGCCAGCCCCTTCCGCGCCGATCGCGGATTCATCTACATCGACTTTTAGCTGTCGGTTCCGGCTGATCGGCGGGTCGCAACCCGCTGGGGCGGCGCTTCCCGGTTGACTTCTTTGGGCGGGATGGGAAAACTCCCGCGATCAATAGTTCGTCTAGAGCCAAGGAGAGAGCATGTCTAGCTTCATCTTTACGTCAGAGTCGGTCACCGAAGGGCACCCCGACAAGCTGTGTGACCAGGTCTCTGATGCCGTCCTCGATGCCATCATCGCCCAGGACCCGCACTGCCGCGTCGCCTGCGAGACCCTCACCAAGACCGGGTTTGTCATGGTCGCTGGCGAGATCACCACGACGGCCCGCATCGACTTCCCGGAGATCATCCGCGCGACGGTCAAGGACATCGGCTACAGCGATTCCAGCATGGGCTTTGACTACAAGACCTGCGCGGTGATGTCGGCGATCGAGCAGCAGTCGCCCGATATCGCCCGCGGCGTCGATGGCCAGGGCGTGTACAACCCCGACGAGCAAGGGGCCGGCGACCAGGGCATGATGTTCGGCTTCGCCAGCGACGACACCGAAGAGCTGATGCCGATGCCGATCGCGCTGGCCCATCGCCTGTCGCACCGCCTGTCGATCCTGCGCAAGAACGGCCGCCTGCCGTTTCTGCGTCCCGATGGCAAGTCGCAGGTCAGCGTGAAGTACATCGACCACAAGCCGGTGGCCGTCGATACCGTCGTCATCTCGACGCAGCACGCCCCCGACGTGGCCTACGAGACGCTGCGCGAGGCGATCATCGAAGAGATCGTCAAGCACGAGGTCCCGGCCCACCTGCTCAACAAGGACACCCGCTTCTTCATCAACCCGACCGGCCGCTTTGTCGTCGGTGGGCCGATGGGCGACTCGGGTCTGACGGGTCGCAAGATCATCGTCGATACCTACGGCGGCTGGGGCCGTCACGGTGGCGGCGCGTTCTCGGGCAAGGACCCCAGCAAGGTCGATCGCTCGGCTTGCTACTACGGTCGCTACATCGCCAAGAACATCGTCGCCGCCGGCCTGGCCAAGCGCTGCGAGGTGCAGGTCGCCTATGCGATTGGCGTGGCCCACCCCGTCTCGATCCACGTCACGACCTTCGGCACCGGCCGAGTCAGTGACGAGATGCTAGAGAAGCTGGTGCGCGCTCACTTCGACTGCCGCCCAGCCGCGCTGATCCGCGAGCTGGATCTGCTGCGCCCGATCTACCGCGCCACCGCAGCTTACGGTCACTTCGGCCGCAGCGAGCCTGGCTTCACTTGGGAGAAGACGACCAAGGCTGCCGCGCTGCGGGATGCGGCTCGTTCGGCCGCGGCCTAAGCGAGCCCTTCTGTCTGGGCGCCGGCGGTCCCCCCAATGGGCGCGCCGTGCGGTTAGCCCAGCAGCGTCAGCACCAGGGCGATCACGGCTGGCACCGCCTGCACAAACAGGATTCGCTTGCTGACCGTGACCGCGCCGAACAGCCCGGCGACGATGACGCAGGACAGGAAGAAGATCTTGATGTCCTTGCCCTCGGCGCCGCGCAGCAGGCCCCAGACCAGTCCCGCGACCAGGAAGCCGTTGTAGAGGCCCTGGTTCGCGGCCAGCGTCTTGCTCAGCGCCGCCTTTTCGGGCGTCATGCCGAAGACTCGCAAGCCCGTCGGCTTGTCCCACAGAAACATCTCCAACACCAAAAAGTAGCTGTGCAGTAGCGCTACGAGTCCGACGAAGACATTGGCGATCAGGCTCACGGGTCACGCTCCTCGTTGCAGGTTCGCCCCATCATTGCCGATTTGCT
>DAORCZ010001156.1:0-2797 GCA_035345735.1 Pseudomonadota bacterium
CCGCCACATCAGGCTGAGCATCACTATCGAGTAGGCCAACCGCCAGACCGCTTGGCTGAATACCGACGTAGTACGACCGCGTCTTCCCCGCCGTGTCCTGCCCCCAGCTCGTCAGCGACATGATCCCCGTCGCGGGATCCAGCATCAGCACTTCCGAAAGCCCATCCAGGTTGAGGTCGCGCAGGACCAACGTCGGACCGCGCACCGAAGTGTTCACCGTCGTCTGGGTCTGCACCAACGAGCGGCCATCGGCGCCCAGCGCCACCGCATACAGCTGACTGTTGCCCGCCGGCGGCGTCATGCTGATCAGAAGCTCAGGCGAGCCCTTCTGCCGCGCTTCGCCAATCATCATCTGACCGGGCATCAGCTCGATCGGCAGGGACTTCTGCGCGACCAGCTCGAACACCCCAAGCGGCTTCCCTCCGCCATCCAACTTGTTCCGAAATACCCGCACCGCCCCGCCATCCCCCAGCAGGACCAGATCGGCTGCTCCGTCGCGGTTCATGTCGCCCACCGCCATCTCGATCGGGAGCGGAACCGTGGGGGGGATGAGGTCCGCGAGGGGGCCCAGGGTGCACGTCTGCGACTGGGCGAGGGCGGCTTGCACCTTGCCATCGCTGCGTAGGGAAATCAGGTCAGCGAGGCCATCGCCGTTGATGTCAGCCGCCAGAGTCTTGAGGCTGCCGACTTGGCTGGCGAGCGGCTGCGGCTCGGGCAGGCTGCTCTTGAGTCGGTAGACGTGGGGACGCTTGTCGGTGCGGTAGTTGATGACGATGGCGTCGAGGCCATCGCCGCAGGGCAAGCGGCTGGCGTTTTCGATGGTGTCAGGCAGAGCAATCTGGGCTTCAACGCTGGGCTGCACGAGCGCGCCACTTTCAGCGCGTGCGTACAGGGTCAGGCCTGAGCCTCCGCGTGGTAGCAGCGCCAGCTGTCGCGCCGTGTTGCTGTCGAAGCTGCCGGCCAGGAGCGTGTACTCGGGCGGTGTGAAGTTGTTGGTGTTGCTGAGCGCGGTGCGGGTGAGCAAACCACGGGTGGACTGACCGGCGCTGCGCAGGAGCGAGATCAGACCCACGCCCGTCTGCTGGGCATCGCTGTACACTAGGAGATCGTGTCGTCCGCCGGAGCGCATGCCGAAGGGCGCCGACAGCAGGTGCGAGCCGGGGATGGGGGTGCTGGGTATGCGCGAGAGCTGGGTCGTGACACCGCTGGGTGAGCCGGAAAAGAGTGCGAGCTGACCCGTATCGAGCTGGCAGGCGATGTCGTCAGCGAGCATGCCACCCACGCCATCAAATTGTCCGACGGCGCAGGCCCGCGCTTGGCTTGGGTCGGCGAACAGCGTGCCGGGCTGCACCATGACACTCGTGCTGGCGATGGGAACCGGGCCAGTCAGGTCGGTAAACGGCTGGGCGACTAGGTTGCCATCACCGCCGGCGTTGCCGCCAACGGCCACGAGGCCAAGCTTGCTGGTCTGGTTGAAGTTGCCGGCCAGCAGCACCGGGAATCCGAGTGAGACCGCGGTCGCTTCTGAGAGCGTCGGTTTGCCGCCGCCCGCCGTGCGCAGCACACGCACTTTGGGAGTGCTGGCAATCGGATGCAAGAGCACGCCCAGATCGGGACGCCCATCGCCGCTGATATCGTCCAGGAGCGCCAGCTGTGCATACGAAAGCGGCTCGCTGTTCGCGGCTGGCAAGAGGATGTCGCAGGAGCCCTCCATGCCGCTGATGCTGAGCACGCGGCAGACCTTGATCTCGCCTTTGGCGTCGACGGCGGCGAGATCGGGCGTGCTGTCGTCGATCAGGTCGGCAATCAGCACCGCCTTGGGGGGAAAGCGCAGATCCCCCGGCGGCAGGCAAGCAAAGGGCTGCAGCATGTCGGGGCCACGCGCGGCGCAGAACTCGATGGTGCCGAAGGTGCCGCTGGTGTCGCCCAGCTCGCTGATAATCGCCAGGTCATCCAGGCCGTCCGAGTCGATCTTGCTGACCACGGCATAAAACGGCGTGCTGGCGGTGTGGGTGGTGATCATCTTCTGCGTGCCCATGCCCCGGCCGGCGTCGTAGATCACAAGAGCCTGACCGACCCCCACCAGCACGACATCCGGCAGGCTGTTGCCGTCGAAGTTGCCGGAAAGTACATGATGGGCCTTGAAGTTCAGCGGCACGCTCACCGGCGCAAAGATGTCGGCGTCTGGACCGATGGGGACACAGCGCTCAGAGGCGACATCGCAGACTTCGCCTTCGCCACAGATGTTGGGAGTGCGGACACAGTTCTTTGGATTGGCGCGCGTAAACGATCCAAAGAGCGCGTCGCAGCCCGCGCAAAGCAGCAGCCCCAATAGCAACCAGGAACGTACGCTCATCGGTCCCCCCGTAAAGCCAAGCGAGATCGGATTCTGCGGCGGTGCCGCGCTAACTATGGAGCTGCATCGACGAGGCGCATACGGCCAGGAAGGGCCATCAGGACCACGCCACCGCCGGTGACCAGCAGACCGGTGGTGATGAGGCCGGCAGCTAGGCCGCCTGTCGAATACAGCTCTCGACACTCCCCCCCGGGGCTGGCGGCGCCCTGCGTGCATGCGCCGTTTACCGACGCTGCGCCGATGCCAAAGCCGGTGCTGACCAGGCCGGCGGTCATCATCAGCGAGCCCACGGCGATGCGCCAAGCCGGTCGTGGCGTGCGGCGCAGCACCTGTGGTTTCGTCAGGACCGCGGGCGCCGGTTCAGGCTGCGTCAACTGGACGTCGACCTGCCGCTGCTCGCCATCCGCGAGGGTGACGTCACGCACTTCCGGCTGGTAGGTG
>DAORCZ010001157.1:0-2790 GCA_035345735.1 Pseudomonadota bacterium
GTCAGGGCGTTCTCGGCCGGCTTGACCGGCTGCGCATGTTCGAGCACCCCCTCTCCATCCCCCACCTGCCCGCGATAGCGCAGCGCGCCGCGGCGCAGCCCCTTGCCCAAGTAGGGCAGGAACCCCGCCCCGCTCATCACGCTGTCATCGCCGCACAGGATCAGCCGCGCGAACTCCACTCCCAACAGCGCCGCGGCGCCGCCGAAGTCGTCGAGGGCGCTCTGCGCGGCCAGTCCGGGATCGGTGCCGCGCAAGATGTCGGCTTTGAAGGCGCAGGGCTTGCCCTCCTTCTTCGCCGCCCGGTACAGCATGTGGCCGAGCTTCTGCACGAATAGGGCGCGGTCGGTGGTGTCCTTGTCGAGCTGGCCGACGGTCTCCAGGCGCTGGGTGACCAGAAGTCCGTCATTGCGAATCCACACATGGGTGCCGACCGGGAAGCGCTGGCCGTCGGCGAGGACGATCGTAGTGGGGTCACTTGGGTCGGGATGGCCGACGCACTGGATCTGCAGCCGCCCGATCACCGGGTTGGGGTCGGTCCACACGCAGCCGTCGGCCTCCAGTACCGGGTCGACGTAAAACAGGTTCATCCACACGCCCGGGACCCAGGGCGGGCGGCCGGCGGCGGCCTCCGAGACGGGATTGTGATAACGGAGGCCCCAGGAGATGTCGAAAGAGGCCAGGACCAGGCCGCCCTTTTGCTGTCCCACAAACTGCGGACCGCCGCCCAGCCCGAAGCCGTAGCCGCGGCTCGTTCGCTCGTGGACGCCGAATAAGACAAAGGCTTCGGACGCGGGTCCGACGGAGCCGGGCAGCGCGGCGCGGTACAGGCCCTGCACAAGGACCCGCAGCTGTTCATCGGGCGAGCGCGGCCGGACGAGGCCATAGATGCGCAGCGCGGCGCTCGCGCTGACCTCCAAGGCGCGGCGTAGATCGGGCGCTTTCTCGCCGAAGACCACCCCCGCACCGGCATCGAGATCGACGGGTCCCAGGGAGCGGCTGGCGAGCAGCCGCACCGTGTTGAGGTCAAAGCCGGGCTGCTCGGCGGCACCCAGGCTCTCGGACACCAGGGAGCGCTGATAAGAAGCAGAGAGCTGCAGCCCGCCCGCGCCGCCGCGCTGCCAGACGAAGGGATATAGGCGCAGCTTGACGAACAGCAGCGCTGGCGCGGTCGCCGCCTGGGAGGCTCCCGCTTCGTCCTTGGCGTAGTGGCCGCCAATCGCACCGCCGAGCTCCACCAGCTCGAGGAAGGTCAATGAACCATGGACCAAGCCCGACAGGCCGACCTGGTTCTGGCTGCCGGTGAAGCGCACCGCGGCGGTGGTGCCCAGGTGGAGGCCAATCGCATCGGTGTGCGCACAGTCGCCAAGAAAGCCGCACTGCGAGGATACAGCCAGAGGCAGCGAGGCGATGGGAGAGCTGCTATCCGCGCGTGCTGCGGTGGACAGCAGCAGCGCCAGGGAAAGGGCTACCCAGCTGAATCGCAGACGTATTTGTCGGTCGCAGCGCACGGCCGCCGTTTTATCACAATGGTATGACCATCGACAAAATCAGCCGCTGTGCAACGCGTCAAACCAGGCGAACCCGCGCCCCCGCGTCCAGCTGCGGCCCGATGCGCTCCTCCAGCTCAGCGAGCAGCCGCTGCAGCTGCTCGCGACTGTGGAGCTCACGTCCGCTCAGGCCGTGCTGCACCCGGACTACCTTGCGCTCCGTCGTCTTGGCGATCAGCTCGTCGAGCAGGTCGTTGGCCTGGACCTCGGCTTCGGGCAGGCGGTGGTTGAACTGGTCGCGCAGCTCGACCAGCGTCGGGTGGAGCGCCTCGGGCGAGGTGTCGCACAGCGCGGCGGTGAGCGGGCGGAGGACGGCGTGCCGCTGGTCATCGTCCAGCCGCTCGAACCCGTCGCGCGTCTTGACCCGGGCGCGGGCGGCCTCGGCCAGCTGGCTCTGGTGGTTCAGAAGGGCCCGACGCTCGGCGGCATAGTGGGCCAGGATGCGATCTAGGGCGTCCTTGAGGGAATGGATCTCGCGCCAGGGCCTCTCGGCCTGCAGCTGCTCCTCGACCTGCTGGGACTCGGCCTTGACCTCGCCGAGCTTGTCGGCGTGGCGGAGCTGGGCGATGTGGCCGCGGCGGACCTCCTCGGCGCTGCAGACGGCGCGGATGACCTCTGGGCTCAGCTCCGTGCGGAGGATTCCCAGCTGTTCCATGCCATCGCGCAGGACGTCCAGGTGCTTTTTGACCTCTTTGACGGTCTCGGCGACCTGGCGGGAGCGGCGGCACTCCTCGAGCGCCCGACCGAGCTTCTGCAGCGCCGGCGGCAGCGGCGGGCGGCTCGGGATGCCATCGAGGAGCGCTTCGAGCTCGCGCAGGCGCTCGCGGCGGCCGGGGAACTGCTGGAAGACGGCGTCGGCGATGGCGTCGTTCTCGCGCTCCAGGTCGAGGTCCATGTACTTCTTGAAGAAGGTACAGATGGCGACGCGGTCGCGCGGGCCGACCTCTTGCTCGGTCGGTGGGAAGAACTCGGCCCGGCGAAGCGCGCGATCGAGGCGGAACAGATCCTTGGTGCCGGGGTCGCGGATCGAGGTGATCTCCGGACCCTGCTCGGGTCGGATGCGGACCTTGCCCGCGCGCAGCAGACCGGCCAGACAAGCCCGGGCCACATCGACGGGGTAGCCGTACGGCGGGCCGCCAAAGTGGGCGACCAGGGAGGCCCCGGTGACCCGATTGCGCTCACTTATGAACTGCAAGATGCGCGAGGGCTGCGTCCCGGCGCAGGTCGGGATGTACTTGCCAGC
>DAORCZ010001158.1:0-2790 GCA_035345735.1 Pseudomonadota bacterium
CGCCGCCCAGCGTCACCAGCTCTTCCAGCTGATCGATGACCAAGAGCAGTCGCTCACCCGGATGGCTGGCCAGCCAGGCAGAGGCGGCGGCCGGAAGCTCGCTTTCGCCCGGCGCAAGCTCGCGCGCCAGCTGACTCAGCGCCATAAGTGGCTGCGCCCCCGGACGCTGCGCTGGCTGGATGGCAAAGCCACCCCGGTCGGCAAGCCGCGGCAGCAGGCCGGCTCGGACCAGGCTCGACTTGCCGGTGCCCGAGGCGCCCGAGACGACGATCAGGCTCTGTCGCCCCACCCGCTCGGTGAGGGCAACGATCGCCGCCTCGCGCCCGAAGAACAGGTTCTTTTCGGCGGCGGTGTAGATCTGCAGGCCGCGGTAGGGGTTGTGCGCCTCGCTCATCTCCTGCGCCGACGGCAGCACCACTTCGTGACCGGGGCGCAGGAAGACAAACTGTCCCTTGTCGCGTCCGCCCACCGACCACAGCATCGGTCGCTGCAGCGAGCGCTCTAGCCGCTGCGCCAGCTTCGAAAAGGCATCCTCCAGAAACAGGAACAGCTCCTGCGCGATGATGACGCCATCGGCCCGCTGGCCTGCGATTTCCAGATCGGCATCCCCCTGCAGGCCGCGGATCAGCGCTGCGGCAAACGGCGAGTTGCGCGCCTCTTCTCCGCGGCTGCCCAGCACGCGACCAGCGACGACATCCAGCGCCCTTTCGTCGTAAGCGGCCGAGGTGATCACCTGCCAGGCCGGCTCGCGCAGGTAGCGCTCGAAGCGCTCGCGGTACACCGGCACCCGGCGCGGGGCAAAGCTGCGCGTCGTCGACCAACGGAAGGCTCCGGCGAAGCAGCAGTCCAGGAACAGCAGCAGGTGGCGGGGGCGCAGCGCCTGCAAGCGCCGCTGCAGTTCCAGCATCGGCAGGAAGGTGTTCACCTCCTCGCGCCGCGCATCCTGCAAGAGCAGGTAGCCCTGCGGCCCATCGCCGGGATCGCCCAGCTCTTCAGCGATGCCGTGGCCGGCGAAGTACAAAAGCAAACGGTCGGAGGCCTGCAGCGTCTGACTCAGCGTATCCAGCTGGGCACGCAGCGTCGCCAGCGTTGCCCCCGCATCGCACAGGCAGGTGACGTCGTAGCCGTAAAGCTCGCGCAGCACCGGCGCCAGACTTTGGACATCAGCCACCGCATTGCGCAGCGGGGGCACGCCGTTCTGGTAGTCGTTGATGCCGACCAGCAGCGCCACCCTGCGCCCCTCGTTCGGGGTCGTTGCGGACGGCGCTATCGCCATGATCCTGCCCCCCGCAGCCCGCCCCGGCTGCTGCCACTGCGTGAGTCCTGCAATGGTTTCCGTGGGTGACCGCGAGTTCGCCTGCGCACCATAGGAATAGTTGTATCCCGACAGGGCACCGCGCGGATACACTCTGTCCGAGGATGTGCCTCAGTGCATTCCCCCGGGAGGGGCGGGGGGAATCACTTGGGAGAGCCGAGACTAGACTATGCTGCATTCTGTTGCGATTGATAAGCAAAGTTGAGTTTCAAAGTAAGTTAAACGTCCCCCCCGGCCGTATGTAATTAAAGACCCCAGCCGTATTCCTGGTGCGCAGCGGTGTGGACCGACCGAACCCTATTCCTCAACACGACGGAGCCTTCGCCATGACCGTGCACGTAGATTTGGCCATTACCTCGACGCTAGCCCTGGGCGACCTGCTGGCCGAGCTGACGCTAGAGACCGGCGAGACGCAGCGCGTTGTCCTGCGCGAGGGACGCTTCGTCGGAGAGCTCGCGGCGCGGCCGGTCCGGCTGCGGCTGTCGGCGGCGCCGGCGCCGACGGGGGAAGCGGCGCTGCGCACAGCCAGCGAAGACGAAGAAGGCAGCGGTGATGAGCAGGGGGCGAGCGTGGCCTATGAGGAGCTGTTTGAAAACGGCGTCCCTCTGCCGCCTGGCGACGGGCCGATCCGCCTGCGCCTGGTCTGGGGCCTGCACTGCCATCAGGGCGCGACCATCGCCCCGGCCACCACCGCCGAGCTTCACCCCACCGCCGGCACCCGCTTTGTCGCCTGGGAGCACATGCTTTGCGCCGCCCAGATTGGCGTCGATGGCGATGGCGAAAAGCTGCGCTTGCCCGACGGCTCGCTGGCCATCGAACCCGAGACCGAGCTACCGATCGGCGACGGTCGGCTACGCCTGAGCTTTGGCGCCATCATTGCCCTTGCCGGTGACTACTACGCCTACTTCGATGAGGCCGCGCGGAGGGATTGCGCCGAGGCCTGGCCGCCCGCCAAGGGCCTGGTCAAGCTGGCTGGGGACTACACGCTACCGACGCTGGTACAGGAAGATCCGCGGGTCTGCGCCGATATCCTGGCCGCCGCCGCCCGCGACCGTGATGGCGAGCGCGACAAATCGACAGAAGCCGGCCTGTTAGCCAAAGATGGCCTGTTCGGTCGATATCCCGTCCGGCGCTATCTTGCGTTAGCCAGCCAGAATTTCTGTCACTTTGCGACGGCTCCTGGCACGCCGCCGGCCGAAGACGTCGGCGCGCTGCGCTGGTATCGCTACTATCATCGCCGCGCGTTGGCGCTGGCCACCGAAGCCGCCAAGACCACCGACCGGGTGGCGCTGCAGGAGGCGCTGGCCCTCGATGCCTTTGGCTGCCACTTCCTGACCGATCTTTTCGCCACCGGGCATATGCGCGTGCCGCGGCGCGTGCTCGGCGAGCAGCTAGGCATCTGGCGTGGCTCGCTGGGCCTGTCGCACGAGATGCACTGCGAGGACAACAAGCGCGGCCTGTGGTGCACGACGCTG
>DAORCZ010001159.1:0-2788 GCA_035345735.1 Pseudomonadota bacterium
TTTCAACATAATAGGCCGAGCCCATCTCGCGCGTCAGGAAGTACGGCGGCTCCTCCGCATCGAAGGCGGCGATCAGCACACCACGCCCCAGGGGTCGAAACTGCTTCAGCCGGCGCGCCACGTCCACCAGGATGGCCACCGCGGCGGCGTTGTCATCGGCCCCGGGGTAGTAGCGTCCGATGTGGCCGCCCAGGTGATCGTAATGAGCCGCCACCATCACCCAGCGATCGATCTCGCCGGGGATGGCGGCGATGACATTGGCCGCCGCGGTCGTGCCGATCCGCTGCTCGACCGGATCCAGCCCATAGGTCTGCAGGGCCGACACGATGTGCTGCCGGGCCCGAATGCCCCCTGGCGTCCCGGGAGCCCGGCCGGCACAGGCGGGCGAACATAGCTCGTGAACCAACTTTTGCATCGGTTCCTGCATCAGCTTCTGCATCGGGCTTGCTGTCCATCGTTCCGGCATCGCTGGTCTCCCGGGCGGAATCGGCCCCCGCGAACGCCTCGGCTGGGGCCCTGGCGCGTCCGACTACTGAATGAGCCGCTTGATCTCCCCGGTGGCGACATACGATCCGCCGCCCGAAGCCTCCACCACCTCATCGCAGACGTACAGCACGCCTAGCTCGCGGATGCTGCGCGGGAAGCGGATGTTCCAGCCGCCATGGCTGGCCCAGCGACGGGAAGGGGGTGGGAACGGGGGCGCTGTGGTCCAGCTGTGGTCCGTGCTTCGAGTGCCTGGGCGGGGCTGGCTGGCGCGCAACCGCTGACTCGTTTGCCCTCATTGCGGGATCATTTCGGAGTAGCCTTGTCCGCTGCGGGTTTTTCCCGGAAGGACAAAAAGGAGTCATTCCAATGTCAGCAGAGACCAGCCTGAATGACAGCTACCACGGCCGAGTTCTGCAGAGCAGCTTCGCCGAGTCACGCGAGGACGGCCTGGCCTGGTACCGCACCTCCTACGTGCAGGTGCTGGCAGCTATCGGGCTGGGGGTGCTCCTGGGAACTTGGTTTCCCAAGTATGCCCAGCTGCTCAAGCCGCTGGGGGATGGCTTCACCAAGCTGGTCAAGCTGATGATTGCGCCCATCGTCTTCTGCACGATTACCCACGGCATCGCGTCCATGGGGGATCTGAAGCGCTTGGGCCGGACCGGGCTGCGGGCGCTGATCTATTTTGAGTTGGTCTCGACCCTGGCGCTGATCTTGGGACTTTTGGTCGTAAACCTGGTGAAACCTGGACTCGGACTGAACCTCGATGTTCGGGTGCTGGACGCCTCGGTGGGCAAGAGCTACCTCACCAAGGCGCATGCCAGTGGGCAGGTCGATTTTCTGCTGAACATCATCCCCACTTCCTTTTTGGGGGCGTTTGCCTCCGGCGATCTTTTGCAGGTGCTGTTCTGTTCGATCTTAACAGCGTTTGCCATTAGCCTGCTTCCCGAGGGGGGACAGAGTGTCCTTAAGACCATAGAGGAGGGCTCGAAGGTCTGCTTTGCGATGATGAATATTATCGTGAAATTCGCTCCCCTGGGGGCGCTCGGTGCAATGGGATACACCGTCGGTAGCTTCGGTCTGCACTCGCTGCATAAGCTGCTCAGTCTGATGCTTGCGTTCTATGTCACAGCGGGGCTTTTTGTGGGCATTGTCCTGGGCGGTATCATGCGCGCCTGTGGCGTATCGCTGATTCGATATCTTTCGTACATTAAGCAAGAGATCTTCCTGGTCTTAGGAACGAGCTCTTCCGAGACCGCGCTGCCCGGACTGATGCGCAAGCTGGAGGGTCTGGGCTGTGCCAATGCCACGGTGGGTCTGGTCGTTCCGACGGGCTACAGCTTCAACCTGGACGGCACCAACATCTACATGACCATGGCGGCCGTGTTCCTGGCCCAGGCCACCAATACGCCGCTCGACCTCAAGCACCAGCTAGGCCTGCTCTTGGTGGCGATGATCACCTCGAAAGGAGCCAGCGGCGTCGCCGGCGCCGGCTTTGTCACGCTGGCCGCGACGCTGGAAGCGGTGCCGGGCATCCCCCTGGAATCACTGGCCCTGCTGGTCGGCGTCGATCGCTTTATGAGCGAGTGCCGAGCCCTGACCAACTTCATCGGCAACGGGGTCGCGACCCTGGCCATCAGCCGCTGGGAGGGCGAGGTCACGGCCGCGGAGCTGCAAGCCAAGCTCGGATAAGACTCCGGAGTCTGGTCAGCTCACCCCCGGTCGCTCCCATCCGACAGTCCTTTGCCTAGCCTTGCTTCGTCTGGCTCATGCAGAAGCGCAACGCCTCCTGCAAGCTGCGCAGGGTCACGATGCTGCGCAGATCCACGCCCAACTGCACGACGATCTGCGCCACCGCTGGGTGAATCCCTGTGACCACCCCCGTCGCCCCCAAGAGCCGCACCGCTGACAGCAGGCGAATCAGCTGCGCGGCGTCGTTCTTGTCCAGGTGGTCGACACCGGTCAGGTCCAGGATGACAAACTTCACGCGACGCTCGGTCACCGCCCCGAGCAGCCGCTCCATGATCATAGAGACGCGCAGGCTGTCGAGGTTGCCGATCAGCGGCACCGCCAGCACACCCTGCCAGACGTCGAGCAGCGGCGCCGAGAGCGCAGCAATCTGCTGATTCTGCCGCTGGATGGTCGTCAGCTGCTCGTTCATCTCAGCGAGCAGCTGGTTTTTCTGCTCGGCTTCGTGCTGCGCTTCCAGGATGCGTGCTTCGCGCTCGGCGGCGACTCGCCGCAGCTCGCCTTCCAGGCGCTGTCGGTCGCTGATGTCGTGCACCAGCGAGATGACGCCGACCAC
>DAORCZ010001160.1:0-2786 GCA_035345735.1 Pseudomonadota bacterium
CGGGTAGCGCCTCGAAAACGCCCCGGACGCCCTCAGAAACGATGGCGCCGGGGCGTTGCTATTTTTGCTGATCGTCGACCTGCGCACTGTATCCTGGGCCGCCCGGTTGGCGGGCCGGTGTAGGGAGCTGCCTTCTGCCTCGACTGTGCTCTTGCCGACCGTCCCTGCCGAATGTCTCAGGAGAACCGAATGTCCAGCTCCGAGCTGAACCCCGACATCATCTACGACTGGAACCGTCACCCCCCCGATACGGCCCCCTTTGCCCGCGGCTTTTCCCTGTTTGACGAGACGCTGCGCGATGGCATCCAGTCCCCCTCGGTGCACGATCCCGACATCGAAGACAAGATCCGCATCGTCGAGCTGCTCGATGCCATCGGCGTCGAATATCTCGACGTCAGCCTGCCCGGCTCGGGCCCGCGCGCCGTTGAGGACACCGAACGCAT
Organism: Pseudomonadota bacterium; assembly: GCA_035345735.1. Taxonomy (GTDB): domain Bacteria; phylum Myxococcota_A; class Polyangia; order Palsa-1104; family JAEUJZ01; genus JAEUJZ01. The sequence goes on from DAORCZ010001160.1 coordinate 444, forward strand.
CATCCGCGCCATCGCCGACCGCAAGCTGCGCATTCGCCCGGCCTGCGCCGCCCGCACCCACCTCAACGACATTCGCCCGATCGTCGAGATCAGCCAGCGCACCGGCACCGCCATCGAGGTCATGACCTTCATCGGCTCATCGCCGATTCGCGTCTTCGCCGAGGACTGGGACGCCGACCGCATGCTGAAGCTGTCGGCCGAGGCCATCGACTTCTGCGTGCAGAACAACCTGCCGGCCTGCTACGTCACCGAAGACACGACGCGCGCCCATCCCGACATGCTGGCCAGCCTGTTTAGGAACGCCATGGACCACGGCGCGTACCGGCTGTGCCTGTGCGACACCGTCGGGCATGCCACGCCAGAGGGCGTCCGCTCGCTCCTGCGCTTTACCTCTGCTCTGGTGGCCGCGCACGGCCTCGAAGACCGCATCCTCATCGACTGGCACGGCCACAACGATCGCGGCCTCGCCGTCGTCAACGCGATGGTCGCTCTGCAGTCGGGGGCAGATCGCGTCCACGGCACCGTGCTCGGCGTCGGCGAGCGCGTCGGCAATGCCGCCATTGACCAGATCCTCGTCAACCTCTTCCTGCTCGGTGTGCTGCCCGGGGCGCGGGATCTCAGCAAGCTGGTGGAGCTCGCTTCCGTCGTGTCACGGGCCTGCCAGGTACCGATTCCCTACAACTACCCGGTGCTGGGCAGCGACGCCTTCCGCACCGCAACCGGCGTTCACGCCGCCGCCATCATCAAGGCCGAGCGCAAGGGCGACGCCCCCCTGGCCGACCGCATCTATTCTTCGGTCCCCGCCGGTCTCTTCGGCCGACAGCAAGAGATCGAAGTCGGCCCGATGTCCGGCGAGTCCAACGTCCAATACTGGCTGCGCCGACGCGGCATCACCGTCGATAACGCCGTCGTCAAAAAGATCCTCGCCTACGCCAAGACCCAAGTTCGTCTGCTCACCAGCGACGAGATCATGGCCCTGGTCAACGCCGGCTAGCTCGGCCAGAGGCGCCGTGGCCAGGCCGCGCTGGGCCGTGGTCGCATCGTCTGCTTGACGCCGGCAGCCTCCCCGATTCCAAATAAAGCCATGTCCGATCCCATCCCGCACGGGCCCAATCAGTTCAACGGCGTCAAGGTCTTCTCCGCCACCATGGCGCAGGATCGCGACCAGCTGGGCGAAAAGGTCTCGGCCTGGATTGCCGAGCACCCCCAGGTTCAGATCGTCGATCGCGTCGTCACGCAGTCGAGCGACGAGGCCTTTCACTGCCTGGCCATCACGCTGTTTTACTGGGAACCGCCCCGCGCCTAGCCTCCCGACCGTGGCCCCGACTCGTGCCCTTCCTCGAACTGCTCCTCACCGCCATTGACACGCTGCGCGCCAACAAGATCCGGGCGTTTCTGACCACGCTCGGGGTGCTGATTGGTGTGCTCAGCGTCATCCTGCTCGTCTCGCTCGGCGAGGGTGCGCGGCAGTACCTGGCCGAGACCTTCGCCGGCCTGGGCAGCAACCTGCTACAGGTCGTCCCCGGCCGTCGCGAGACCAAAGGTTTTGGCGCCCCGCCCGTCGGAACCGTCCACAAAATCACCCGCGAGGACGAGCTCGCGCTGCGCCATCGCGGCACCTCGCTCGACGGCGTGACTGCGGTCGTCAACGGCGGCGGCACCATCCGCTTCGGCAACCGTCGCCGCGACACCTTCGTCCTCGGGGTCGGGGGGCGCTTCGACGAGATCCGCCAGCTACGCGTCGATCAAGGCCGCTTCTTCGCCGAAGAAGACATCGACGCCCATCGGCGCTTTGCCATCCTTGGGCGCACCGTCGTGCGCGAGATCTTCGGCGAAGAAAACCCGCTCGGCAAAGTAGTCAAAATCGCGGACAGCGAGTTCCGCATCATTGGCCTGATGGAGCACAAGGGCACCACCCTCGGCTTCGACATGGATGACCTGGTGTTCTTGCCCTCGACGACGGCGATGGATCTGTTCGCACTCGATGGCCTGTCGAACCTACTCGTCCGCGCGCGCGACAAGGTCAGCATCGAGCCCGCCATCGAAGAGGTCACCGACATCCTGCGACGGCGGCACGGCGATCTCATCGACTTCACCGTCATCTCGCAGGACGACATGCTGAGCACGGTGAACGGCATCATGGCCACCATGTCGATGCTGCTCCTGGCCATCGCGGCCATCTCGCTGGTCGTCGGGGGCATCGGCATCGCCAACATCATGCTGGTCTCGGTCCGCGAGCGCACGCGCGAGATCGGGGTTCGTCGCGCCGTCGGGGCCAAGCGGCGCCACATCATGCTGCAGTTCCTGCTCGAAGCCGTCGTCATCTCGCTCGTCGGAGGGCTC
>DAORCZ010001161.1:0-2782 GCA_035345735.1 Pseudomonadota bacterium
GGGCCCGCTGTTCCAGAAGAGGAGCCATGCAGGCCAGTAGCTCGTCGCCCAAAGTTCCCAGCGGAACAATGAGCCCCCAGCGCTGCGCGGCTAGGTCGTCCCCCGACGCCAGAGCATCAATCACCGCCTTCTCGCGCAGCGCTTGTACGTCAAGCTGGGGCATCGCTGAGATGGCCTGTTCACCAGGTCCGTCCACGAGAGCCGGCCCACTGTCTAGCTGCAAGAGTGGGCGTAGCATGACGGCAGGACGCGGCATGGGATCCCTCCTAGGGATCGCATATTAGCCGGCGGTCTAGCGCTTGTCTGCCAGCCTGGGCAACCTCTGGTTTTCACAGGGTTTTGCGGCTACGCCGGGCGGCTGGGACCGCGGCCCAAGAACCGCCAAGGGCCCGCCCGATCGTGAACGATCACCGCCATCTAGGGCGGCAGGCCTACCCCCTGGCAGTGCTCAGGCGCAGGCTCATTGGGCAGCACCACGCTCTTGCGCACGGGCTCCAGTCGAACCGGCAGTACGCAAGCCATGAACTTCCTAAGCTCATTGCTGGCTGGCAGATCCGGCGATACGTCCCAGATACGGGCACTGGCATCGTCGCTGGCGGTGATGATGCGACGACCATCGGGACTAAACATCGCGCTGCGCAGCCGCGCATGATGCCCGCTCAGCACGGCCAGCAGGCGACCGGTTGCGGTTTCCCAGATGCGCGCGGTCCCATCCCAGCTCGCGGTCACCAGACGTCCACTGTCATGGCGGAATGCCGCGCTCGCCCCCGGTTGCAGATGTCGCTGGAGGGGTGCCAGCAGACGTCTATGGCCGGCATCGCAAACACGCGCGGTTGCAGTCAGCACACTATCTTGGTGTCCGATGAGCTCTGCCAGCAGCCCTGCAGTACTCGACGCCCAGACTCTGGCCATCCGGTCTGCACGGGTGGTCGCGATTGCCGTCCCGTCGGGGCTATAAGGTCGCCGTCAAGACACGATTCCTATGTCCTAAAAGCTCCGCACCCCAGGGCTGCCCATCTTCGGAGCCGTAAAGCGAATAAACCGCAACAGATAAATTCATTAAATAAAATCCATTCCCCATTCTAAATACCTTCACTAACCACTTCCCTCCTGGAATGACTAGTGAACAATGATTGAGGCTCTCCATATGGCAAGAAATTGCGCATAGGGAACCTGAGCCGGTACAATTGACATTGGATCATTGATCATAAGAATTGGCGCAACGTCCGGCATGCCTAACATGTTGATGAATGGCTGGAACCCCATTCCCCTGATCACGACGACGTGCCCGATGCTGCCGCCTGTCGCTATTTGCGCAATTACGGGCCGGCCTGACTGGAGGATATTATAAAGAACCTGATAGTTCGTCGGCGGGGCCAGCGATGAGAACCGTCCACCGAAGCTAGCGATGACGCCCTGGATCTCTTGGATTGATCCTGGGCGCGCGCAAAGGTTCGGGTTTCCGCAGCACGTACCCGGAGGGACACGATAGCCGACCTCCATCATTTGGCACTGTCGGAAACCGGCGCCCCAGTTCCTATAGCGGATGACCATCTCGCTGACAGCCAACCAACACCAGACCATCGTGTCTTGCGTGACAGTGGGCACAGGCAAGACAACGGGAGGAGGCAATTGTGCGTGTGCCCGCGATGGCCCATATGCCACCCCGAGCGCGAGTAGTACCCACAGTACGGAGGATAGTCGTTTCGTTTTCATTGGATCCCCTCGATGGGTTTGTTCAATTGGGCTTTATACGCAAGAAACGGGCCATTAACTGCCTCGGGAAATGGCGGAAGCAGAGCGCAGTTACTGCACATTGACCGCCAGAGAGGAGAATTTTGCGCGCAGACGACTGACGCGACTGCCAGTCGTCTGTTCGGCCCAGTCGTTCCGGCCTTGCAGGTCTTCTTTGGGTTCCAGATTTTGCGGATCTGGGGATCGCTCGGCTCGCGGAGTTTCCGGAGTCGCGGCATCGGGGCTCATGGGCTCGGCGGCGTTGGGAGTGGGTTTGCGGCTTGACGAAGGGGGCAGCCAACATGCTTCGTCTTCGCCAGACGAGAGGTCGACCGCCGCGACTCGCCAGCCAGTGCCCGAATGAACGTGTCGTCCCAGATCTGCAGGACCTTGATTCCGGTGACTCACCGACTTGCCAACAAGCCATCGGGGAGACCCCTTTTGGGGGGATTGGGGGACGAGATTCCTTTTTGGTCGCTACGTCGTGGCCAGGCGGAGGAGGTATCGGCCTTCCCACGCACCTGGCGGGATAGACTGCCGCGCCAGCGCGTAGGGGCGCAGCCGTGCGCCGGTCGAGCCGACGTCGGGACGGATGGGCGACCCGTACTTGCGGCGAGCCTGACGGCGCTCGAACTGCCGATGCGTGCCGGCGAGGGGGGCCATGGGCTGTTGCACCGCACGCGCTGACCCGCCTTCACTTTGACGGGGAAGCGATGCCGATGGCGATCCCGCGCCGCCCCAGAAGTTCACAGTGTCCCGCCCGCTGCGGCTGCGCATCACAGACGTCCATTCTCGATGGTGATTTCGGGATCTTGGGTGAACGTCGAATCCATCCCCGGGTATGGGCGGTTCTCGACGCAGAATCGCACTGCGCAGCCCCCCAACCAGGCGGGTTGCTGCCGTCTCGGAGGCTGCCGTATGATGAGGTCTGACGAGTCCTGAGTTGGAGCTTGTGGGGCATGACGGAGGTCTTCGTGGTGCTTGGGGTCGGCCGATGGTGAACGCTGTGAGCGAGACCGCCCCGCGACTGGATGAGCAGGACAGCTCG
>DAORCZ010001162.1:0-2780 GCA_035345735.1 Pseudomonadota bacterium
TGCTCGGCTGCGGCACCGAGAAGCTGATGGAGAGCCTGCGCGCCCGCTTTCCGACTGCTCGCATCGCCCGCTTGGATCGCGACACCGCCGACGATCTCGACAGCCTGCTGCGCGCCATGCACGCCCGCGAGATCGACGTGCTGATCGGTACGCAGATGCTGGCCAAGGGCCACGACTTTCCGGGCGTGTCGCTCGTCGGGGTGGTGCTGGCCGATACCGGCATGGGCCTGCCTGATTTTCGCGCCAGCGAGCGGACCTTTCAGCTCTTGGCGCAGGTGGCGGGGCGGGCCGGGCGGAAGGAACGTCCTGGGCGAGTGCTCATCCAGACCTACAACCCGCAGCATCCCGCCGTTGTCTGTGCCGCCCGTCACGACTACGAGACTTTCGCCCGCGGCGAGCTAGAAGATCGCGACAAGCTGGGCTACGTGCCGGCGCAGCGACTGGGCCTGCTGCGGGTCGACGGCCAGGACAGCGCGCAGGTGCGGGCCGCGGCGCAGTATCTGGCCAAGCTCTTGCGCGACGATGCCCTGCGCGGTCAGCTGCCGCTGTCGCTGCTGGGACCGATCGAGTCACCCCTGGCTCGCCTCAAAGGACGATCGCGCTGGCAGCTGTTGCTGCGTGCGCCGACTAGCCAGCTGGTGCGGGCGGCGCTCCGCCGAGCCCTGCAGACGCCCGTCCGCAGCACCCTTCGTGTCAGCGTCGACGTGGATCCGGTGTCCATGCTGTAGCGACGGGGAGGCGCCTAGTTTTTCCGGCCTAGCGCGGCGTCGAGCCGTTCTCCTGGGCCTGAAAACGCGAACGAGACAGCCGGTACAGCACATGCCGCTGCAGCGGATGCCCCGCCGGCAGGCCGGGATGGTCGAAGTCGTCGCGGGGATCGTGCGTCATGCCCAAGCGATGCATGACCGCTCGCGAGCGGGAGTTGGCCGGCACGGTGAAGGCGACAAGCTCGTTCACACCGACCACGTCGAAGGCATGCGCCGTCGCCAGCCGCGCGCCTTCGGTAGCGTAGCCATGGCCCCAGGAAGCCCGGTGCAGGCGCCACAAGAGCTCCACGCAGGGCTGCTCGGGACTGGTGAAATGGGCGGTAAAGTGCGGGCGCATGATGCCGACGAAGCCCAGCGGCTCCGGGGTGCCCGGAAGCTCGACGGCCCAGGGGCCAAAGCGATGCGCGGCGAAGTGGGCATGGAGGCGCCCCCAGGAGGCGAGCGACTCGGCCCGCGATAGGGGGGCTGGGTAGTGCCGCATGACCTCGGGATCGGCGCTGAGAGCAACGAACGACTCTAGATCTTCGTCGCGCCAGGGGCGCAAAAGTAGACGCGGACCGGATAGCGAAGGTATCTCCATGACCCTCAAGCCTAGTCAGCTCGGCGCCGCGACGGAAGCGGTGTCCGCAAGGAAGCGATACGCATGCCACCGTCTCCTGAAGCGAATCCCCCCGCCGCACAGCGTCGGGCCTACTCGGTTGCCGTCTACCCCCGACATGGCGGCAAAGCCCTGCTGATCCTGCACCGTCGCCTCGGCGTCTGGCTGCCACCCGGTGGTGAGTGTCTGCCCGGCGAGACCCCCCGCGAAGCCGCCGAGCGCGAGCTTTTCGAAGAGACGGGCCTGCGCGGCCGTTTTCCGCCGACCTCGCCGTTTGCCGGCACGCCCGACGGCTACCTCGGCTACGAGGAGCACATCGCCGGCAGCAAGGGCCTGCACATGAACTTCGTGTTTGTTGTGGATGTCGAGACGACGGAGATCACGCCGAACGAAGAGTTTTCCGCCTGGCGCTGGGTGACGGGAATGGAGGGGCTTGAGGCGCCCTTGAACGTCGGGCAGTTCCTGGCCGCTGCGCTGGCCGCTCCGGCCAGCCGAGACAGCGAAGACTAGCGACGGCGACGACGCAACAGCAGGCCCGACGAAGCGAGCAGCGCCAAGAGCGTTCCCGAGGGCAGCGCAGCGCTGGGAGCCGCGCCCAGCTGGCAAGCACAGCCCGTCGGCACCGGGGCGGGCGGGCTGTCGGCCATGTCAGCCGGCGAAGTCGATAGATCGAGCGGCGGCGTGGTGCCGGCATCCGCGTTGTTCGTGATGTTCACCGTCGCGCAGTGGTAGTAGAAGCAGGGCGCGGGGTGGCTCGACATGAACTCCATCACCTGCATCGTGCAGTTTTGGCAGGTGAAGCCATCGGGCAGCTTGAAGGTGACGGTCTGATCGCCGGTAAACGCCATCGTGTGCTTGAGCAGTCCGTCGGCAATCACCGGCATCACCGGCGGATTCTGAATGGTCGTCATGCCGCACTGGTCGGTGCCGACCTGGGTGACAGCCGGCGTCACAAAGGCGTTGGGGTCGGGCCCAATGGTCACGCGATAGTGCCCAGGATGGGTGATGGTCTCGCGGATCGACAGCGTCACCATGTCGCCCGCGCGATAGGTCGTCACGGCGCCCGTCGGAGTCGCCGGATTGGTAGCGCTCGGGCCGCAGGGAGCGGTCTTCTGGGGGTCGCCATAGGTGCCCGCCTGCGAGTACGCCGACGACGGCTGCAGAAGCATGAAGTGGGCTTGGGCCACCGCCGGCAACAGGGCCAGAGCCGAGACAGCGAGCAGCGACAGCAGAGCGCGCGGACGCGAAAGGAGACCAGCGTAAGTAGCAGGCATCGGGATCCTCCAAAGTAGGCTGAGCAGGAAAGCTCTCGATATCACATCTCGGCTAGCGCAGGGAACCGCCATGCGGGCGGGCGCATTCAGCGCTTGTGGGCTGGCTCTGGCCTGTCCTATGGTCGCGGCCATGGTGGATCG
>DAORCZ010001163.1:0-2776 GCA_035345735.1 Pseudomonadota bacterium
TCCGCTGCTCATGGGCCAGGTCGTCTCGCACGCCGCCGCCAAGCAGCCGAATGCGCTGTTCCGCGACGGCCTGCTGCTGACTGGCCTGGTGTTCGTGACCCAGCTCGTCACCGTGCTGCAGATGTACGCGATGCAGCTCACCGGCGCGCTGAGCATGGGCGATCTGCGCACGCACATCTTTGCCTTCCTGCAGCGCCTGCCGCTGCGCTACTTCGATCGCACGCCGGTCGGTCGCCTGGTCACCCGCGCCACCAACGACGTCGATGCCGTCAGCGAAATGTTTGCGAGCGGCGTCTTCAACGCGCTCGGTGACGTCATCGCGCTCGGCGGCATTGTCGCGGCCATGCTCTACCTCGACTGGGAGCTAGCGCTCATTGCGTTTGCCGCCATGCCGTTTGTGCTGGTGCTGGTCAGCTATGTGCGCAACGGCAGCAAGCGCGCCTATCGCGACATCCGTACCAAGACCGCCCGCCTCAACGCCTTCCTGAACGAGCAGGTCGGCGGCATCGCCGTCGTGCAGGCCTACGCCCGCGAAGAGGCCATGGCCCGCGAGTTCGACAGCATCAACGCCTCGTATCGCGACGCCAACAAGCGCTCGATCTTCTACGAAGCGGTGCTCGATGCCGCCATCGAGATGATCAGCACGCTGTGCATCGCCAGCGTCCTTTGGTGGGTCGGCGCCAACCGCCTGGGCAGCAGCACCCACCCGGTCACCTTCGCGCTGGTCGTGACCTTCACGCAGTACATCCGCCAGTTCTTCGAGCCGATCAGCCTGCTATCGACGCGCTTCACCGTGCTGCAGAGCTCTCTTTCGGGTGCGGAGCGCATCTTTCAGCTGCTCGATGAAAAAGACATCGAGGCCGATGAAGACGCCGCTCTCGTCGAGGGCAGCGGCCCGCAAGCCGCCGAGACCGCGCCGGCCTTCGAGATGCAGGACGTCCACTTCGAGTACAAAAAAGGCGTACCGGTGCTGCGCGGGGTGTCGTTCGCGGCGCGCCCGGGTGAAAAGATCGCCGTCGTGGGTGCAACTGGGGCAGGCAAGAGCACGCTGGCCAGCCTCCTTTTGCGTCTGTATCAGCCGGTCTCGGGCACGGTGCGCATCGGTGGACGTGACGTTCGCAGCCTGCGACGGGAAGAACTGCGCCAGCGCCTGTCCTGCGTGCCGCAAGAGATCTTCCTGTGGAGCGGCACCGTGCTGTCGAACATCGCGATGGGCGATCCCAAGCCCAATGCCGAACGCGCCGAGTCCGCGCTGCGTCGGCTGGGTGCCTGGGAGCTGTTCGAGCGCCGCGGCGGCCTGGCTGCCACCGTCGATGAGCGCGGCAGCAACTTCAGCGCCGGCGAGCGTCAGCTGTTGTCATTCGCCCGCGCCCTGTATCACGACACGCCGATCCTGATCCTCGATGAAGCGACGGCCAGCGTCGATTCCGATACCGAGTCCAAGCTGCAGGCCGCCCTGGCGGTGGTGCTGCGCGAGCGCACCTCGCTGGTCATTGCCCACCGCCTGTCGACGATCCAGGCCGCCGACCGCATCCTGGTCTTCCACAAGGGCCGCATCGTCGAGAGCGGCACGCATCAAGAGCTCTTGGCCCAGGGCGGAGTCTACGCCCGCCTGCATCGCCTGCAGTTCAGCGGCGATGCCGTACCTCCGCCAGCCAGCGTGCCCTCGCTGCCCGCCGTTCCTGCGGTCTGAGCGCAGCCGCAAAGATCGTCGCCCAGCCTCTCCCAACCACCGCAGTTGTCGGACTTTAGGCAGCTGGCTCCGGCCCGCTGAGCAGCGCCGCGGCACCTTGCGCCAGCAGCTCATCGGCGAGACGACGGCCTAGGTCGCGCGCACTCGCCTCGTCGACAACCGAGCCCACGCGCTCAGCCCGCAGGGCCTGGTGGGTCTCGCGGCTGGCGACAAAGCCGACGATGTGTAGCTCGGCATCAGTGCGCAGCTGCGCGTGAGCGGCGAGGGGGGTGTGACAGCTTCCCCCGAGCGCGGCGTTGAAAGCGCGCTCGGCCGCGACCGCCCACGCCGCTGGTCGACTGGCCAGCCGCTGCAAGCGCGCCGTCGTCTCCGCATCGTCGCGGCGGCACTGCAGGGCCAGCGCCCCTTGACCACAGGCCGGGATCATCTCGTCGGGGGTAAAGCGCACGGTGATGCGAGCAGCGTGGCCCAGCCGACTGAGGCCAGCGGTGGCCAGCACCACGGCATCCATGCGTCGGCTCGCGTCCTGCGACCAGACCTCGGGCTCGACCTCGACGTGGCGCAGGCGGGTATCGACGTTGCCGCGCAGAGGGCTGATCTGCAGGCTCGGATTCAGCGCCAAGAGCTGACAGGCACGACGCAGGCTGGACGTCCCGACGCGCGCCTCGGCCGAAAAGTGACGCAAGATCTCGCCAGCGCTGCGACCGCTGTGCTCGGCCAAAAGGAAGCGCGGCAGCACCAGGGCGTCGCTGGGATCTTCGCGCGGCGGGATGGCGGCGACGTGCAGTGCCTCGTGCATGTCGGCATCGCTGGGCAGATCTTTGAGCGAGTGCACCGCGACATCCGCCCGGCCATCGAGCAGCGCCGCCTCGATCTCTTTGGTGAAAAGCCCCTTGCCCCCGACGGCGTACAGCGGCCGATCGAGGATCTTGTCGCCCTGGGTCTTGAGCACCACAAGCTCGACCGCTTGCTCAGGTCGCTGGGCGAGGAGGGCGCTGCGGGTGTACTCGGCCTGCCACAGCGCCAGGGCCGAGCCGCGGGTGGCAATACGAAGGGGAGGAAGGCTCATGCGCTGCTCTTTTT
>DAORCZ010001164.1:0-2773 GCA_035345735.1 Pseudomonadota bacterium
CGGCCATCAGCACGGCGTCCTTGGCCCCGGCGATGGCGGTGTTCATCAGCACGGCGTCGCAGCCAAGCTCCATCGCCACCGCCGCATCCGAGGCCGTGCCCACTCCGGCATCGACGATCACCGGCACCTTCACCGTCTCCATGATGATGCGCAGGTTGTAGGGGTTGCGGATGCCCAGGCCCGATCCAATCGGCGCCGCCAGCGGCATCACCGCCGCGCAGCCGATGTCGGCCAGGCGCAGGCAGGCGATGGGATCGTCGGTGATGTAGGGCAGAACGACGAAGCCTTCTTTGACCAGCACACGCGCGGCGGCCAGCGTCTGCTCGACATCGGGGAACAGGGTTCGGGGATCGCCGATGACCTCCAGCTTGACCATGTCCGAAAGCCCGAGCTCGCGCGCCAGACGGCAGGTGCGGATGGCATCTTCCGCGGTGTAGCAGCCGGCGGTGTTCGGCAAAAGCTGATAGCGACTGCGATCGATGGCCGCAAGCAGGTTGGGCTTGCCCGGCGTCAGCTCGACGCGGCGCAGGGCCACCGTGACGATCTCGGCCCCTGACGCCGAGAGCGCCCGGCTCATCTCATCGAAGTCGCGATACTTGCCGGTGCCGACGATCAAGCGCGAGCGATAGCGGCGCCCGGCCAGCACGAATTCATCGCCCGCGGTCGAGCTGACATCGGCGACGGTGTGGTGGGTGATAACAGCAGGAGGAGAGGCAGCCGCGGAGGGCTGTGAGGCGGCGGGCGTGGTCATCGTGGCATCCCTATGGGCAGTCCCCGAGAGCGGGGCGCAAGCGGCAACAAAGGGCGCACTTTAGTCCCGGAGTCCCGCAGAAGCTAGCCCTGCAACAGGCGGATACCCAGCAACGCCCAGCACGACCGATTTCCCGTCGGAAATGGGACCTCGATGGCGCCTCGCAGGGCTCTTGCGCAGAGGTTGAAAATTGCGGTGGTCAGGCCACTGCGGAGTGCCCATTGGCAGTGCTTGTACTCGTCGTGTGCGGTCGATACACTGCCGGCCCAGCTCGGAGCCTGCGTCCCAGACGACAGTGCCCGTGCCACAGACGGCAGACCATGCACATTACGGCTCACTCGACCGATCCCTCCTCCACGGCAACCCTCGGCTCCTCGGCGACGAGCGCAAGCGAGCGCGATCACGGACCGACCCCCACCGGTGAACATAGAGGCACGCCCAGCGACGGGACCTCAGGCGGTGCGGTCGGTACTGGCGCGGGGCTCATCGATGTCGGGGAGAGCCTGAATGGCAAGCGCATCCTGTTCATCGGCGGCACCGGCTTTGTCGGCAAGGTGGCGATGTCGATGCTGCTCTGCCACTACCCGGGGCTGGGCAAGCTGTTCGCGCTGGTGCGGCCAGGCTCGGGCTACACCGCCGAGACGCGCTTCTTTCAGAAGATCGCCCGCTCGCGCCCCTTCGATCCGCTGACCGCGCGCTTCGGCGACGCCACGATGAGCTACCTGCGCGAAAAGGTCACGCCGCTGGCTGGCGATGTGTCGCGGCCGCAGGTCGGTCTCAGCGACGCCGACGTCGCGCTGCTAAGCAAAGACGGACCGCTGGATCTGATCATCAACTGCGCCGGTCTGGTGTCGTTTAATCCCTCGCTAGAGTCGGCGCTGCGCATCAACGTCCACGGCGTGCGCTACGTGCTGGAGCTAGCGCGCAAGACCGGCGCCAAGGTGGTGCATGTCTCGACCTGCTTCGTTGCCGGCCGTCGCGAGGGCGAGGTATGGGAAGACGAGTCGCTGGTCGGCTACTTCCCGCGCCGGCCTGGCCACAGCCGCAGCGGCAGTGCCGGGTCCGCGCTGCGCAGCGGCGACTTCGAGCCGCTCGCCGAGATCGCCGATACCGAGCGCCTGATCGAAGAGACCCGCCGCCTGGCGGAAGACCGCGCCCACGTCTCGCTGTTCCGCGATCGCGGGGCCGACCGCCTGCGCGGCGAGGGACGCGATCCCGACGACGAAAAGCACCTGAAAGCGGCGATGCAGCGCGAGCGCAAGACCTGGACCGCCGAGAAGCTGACCGACCTGGGCATGGAGCGCGCCGCGCACTGGGGCTGGACCAACACCTACACCTATACGAAGTCGATCGGCGATCAGCTCTGCGCCATGGCCGCGACGGGAAAAGATGGCGGCCCACCGGTTCGCATCGCCATCGTCCGCCCCGCCATCGTCGAGTCGGCGATGCAGTATCCCTTCCCCGGCTGGAACGAGGGCTTCAACACCACGGCGCCGCTGGTCTTTATGGTGCTGCGCGGGCATATGCAGATCCCGGCGCACAAGGACACCGTGCTCGATCTGATCCCGGTCGACATGGTGGCCTCGGCGCTGATCGCCGCCTGCGCTGCGACGCTGCGTTCGGAAAACGAGCTCGTCTATCACCTGGGCAGCAGCGATTCGAGCCCCTTCCGCATGCCGCGCTCCGTCGAGCTGACCGGCCTTTATCGCCGCCAGCACTTCCGCCGCAAGGCCGAGACGACGAGCGGCCCGGATGCCCTGCTGCATCGGCTGCGCTCGCGCATGGAGTCGATCCCGGTCAGCAAAGAGCGCTATCGCCACGCCAGCCTGCCTCTTCTGCGCGGCTTCGCCGAGAGCGCCAGTCGCTTGATCGACGACACGCTAGAGAAGTCCTGGGGTCTGCCGCGCCTGACCGCACTTGCCGAGAGGGCCAAGCAGCGGCTCAACGACACCGCGCAGCTTGCCCGCCAGGGCGAGGCGGTCTTCGACCTGTTCATGCCGTTTGTCTACGACAACGCGCCGA
>DAORCZ010001165.1:0-2771 GCA_035345735.1 Pseudomonadota bacterium
GACTCCAGCTCGTTTTCCAGGAGCTTCTGCCCCTCTTCGTCACCGAGTGCGACGAGCGCCTGCGCCGAAGCCAGCTGCACCGGCACCGAGCGGCTGGTCTTCATGACGTCGATCAGCGGCGCTACCGACTCGCGCGTGCCGAGCAGACCCAGCGAGTCCGCGGCCTGGGCCTGAGTCGTCGGCGAGGGGTCTTTGAGCAAGGCCTCCAGCCCCTCGCGATAGCGCGGATCGCGCGTCTGCGCCAAGCCCGCCATAGCGACGAGGCGCAGCTCCGGCGGTCCTGAGCGCAGCTCTTCGAGCATGACCTGGCGAGCTCGCTCTTCCAGCGCACGCAGCTCGCCGGGCTCCAGGTTCGTCGGCTCGGTGAGGACATAGCGATATAGGAGGAAGCTGCCCACCATCAGCACCGCAAACAGCCCGACGCCCGCCCCGATGACCCCACGCATCGGGATCTTGCGGCCGCGGATAATGATGTGCGTGCCTTGGCGTCCGCCCAGGAGCGCGGCCAGGCCGGACGACATCACGACCTTTTCGCCACGCTGCAGGCTCAGCACTTCGACTTCGTGCTCGAGCGCCGCTGCCGCATCGCGCATCGAGGCATAGCGCTCCTGCGGCTTCTTCGACAGCATGCGCAGGATCACCGCATCCAGCGACTCCGGCACGTTCAGACCGGGGTTGCGCTGGCGCAGCGGTTGGGGCGGCTCGACCAAGTGCGCGGCCAAGATGCCCATCGAGCCTTCGGCATCAAACGGCGTCTTGCCGCAGATCAGCTGATAGAGGATGCAGCCGAGCGCGTACTGATCGGTCTGGGGCCCGACGTTTTTGCCATCGACCTGCTCGGGCGCCATATAGCGCGGCGTTCCCACCGAGGCGCCGGCCTGCGTTAGGTTGCTGGTGCGGCTCGACGTGTTCGAGGTGTTGTTGGTGCCCGTCGACGATCGGTAGCTGTCATCGGTCGATCGGCTTGACGGCGCCGCCGCCAGCTGCCGGTCACGAGCCTTCTGCAGGGCCGCTTCCAATTCGGGCGGCATGCCGGTCGCAGCCACGCCCGTCGTGTCCTTGGCGATGCCGAAGTCCACGATCTTCACGAAGTCCTTCTCGCCCTCCTTCGCCCCGTGCTCCAGGATGAAGATGTTGTCGGGCTTGAGATCGCGATGGACGATGCCCTTGTCGTGGACGGTCTGCATGCCATGCGCGATCTGAATCGCGATGCGCGTGGCGCGCAGGATGTCGAGCTGTCGCTTCGGCTGCTTCTTGAGCAGCGAAGACAGCACCGGGCCTTCCATGTACTCCATGACCAGGAAGGGCCGGCCATCGGGCAGAACGCCAAAGTCGGAGATGTAGACCGTGTTCGGGTGGGCGACCTTCGAGGCGAGCTGCGCTTCCTGCAAGAAGCGTCGCTGATCGACTTCGCTGCCAGGCTTCAGAAGAAGCTTCATGGCCACGACGTTGTTCAGCACGCGGTGGCGCGCTTTGTAGACCACGCCCATTCCGCCGCGACTCAGCTCTTGCAGGATCTCGTAGCGATCCGCCAGCACCTCACCGGGCGCTGGCACCGCCAACTCGTCCTTGCTCTTGAGTTGCTCAGGGGCAAGCTTGGGCGCCGGCGCGGTCTGCGGTGCCTGATCCGGCTCAGGTTCAAGCTCGGCCGCACTGCCATCGTCGCACTCGTGTCCCGTGCTGGGGTCGTAGCTGACCCCGCACAGTGGACAGGTCTCGTTCTTAGCAGGTGGCTTCCTAGGAGGGGGGGGGAGTTTGCTCATGTAGAGAGGCCCACCTCAGTTTATCAAATAGTGCCTGCCTACCGGACGTTAGAATTCTGTATAGTGGCTGCCCTGTTACGCCACCTACCCATTCCGTCTTGATCGGCGAACGAACCCAATCCGCGCCCCTCCGTACCTAGGCGCGACCCTCCCCATCAAAACGAAAGAACAACGGAGAAGCTCATGGCCCGCACGAAACGCAAAGTGAAGTACCGCGCTCGCTCGCATCAGAAGCACGTGAGAGCCGCGCGCAAACGTCGCATCCGCGCGTCCGGCAGTCGCCGTACCGCCGTCAGCCGCTCGGCTCGCCGCAGTCGGCGCCTGGCGCGCAAGCAAGCTCGCTAGCGCTCACCCACCTGTCCCTACCTCGGGCTCCTGCCCACCCTCGCCTCTCCTACCCCAGCTTAGATTCGCATTCGCCGTTTCGGTCTCAGTGTCTCGCGCGACCGAGTGGCGGGCTACGCCTGCGCGCTTCTTGCGGACCGGGAAGCCCCTCGCAACCCGCACCGCCGAGGGGCTTTTTCTTGCTATGTGGACCGTGATACGCTAGCCCCACAGTGCCGAATCTGTCTAAAGGACCGGAGGCTCCCCCTAAGGCGGGCGCTGCCAGCAAGGGAGTCGCCGCGACGCCAGCGAGTGCTCCGGGCCCCAAACCCGAGCCTGCTGCCGTTCCCTTGTCTGCTGAGGACACGGCCGAGTCGTCAGGCGCACTGCCGGTGATTCCCGAGATTCCCGATCCCTATGTCGGCACCGTTCTGTGCGACCGCTATCGCGTCCAGCACAAGATCGGCGCCGGTGGCATGGGTGCGGTGTATCTAGCCGAGCACATCGTCATTGAGCGCAAGGTCGCCATCAAGATCCTCTCGCAGGACTTCGCGACCAAGGCTGATCTGGTGCAGCGCTTCATCCAGGAAGCCCGCGCCGCCGCCCGCATCGGTCACGAAAACATCGTCGAGGTCTACGACTTCGGCGAGACCGCCTCGGGCTCGGTGTTCTTCGCCATGGAGT
>DAORCZ010001166.1:0-2763 GCA_035345735.1 Pseudomonadota bacterium
CACCGCCCCCCCCGCCGACACCCCCGACCCCGAATCCGCCCTGCGCGAGCAATTCCGGGCCGCGCGCGACGAGCTCGATCGCCGCCTAGCGACGCTTACGCTGTAGCTGCGCGTTGCCAGACGGCATAGCGCGTGTGGTGTGTGCGGTCCCAGCGTCTCCCCGCACTGCATGTACACATAACAGGCTATTTTGTGGCGCTAAATTAATTGCTTATGGATTGCAGAAATAGCGTGACGAACGACCGAATGTGATTGATTATGATGAGTATGCGCCCTATGGTCTATTTTGAAATCTATGCCGCAATGATTCACTGAGACTGGCAATGCGGTATTTCTTCGCTAGACACCAGAAATCCCTCCATCTCTCTGCTAGTCCGCTATAGTCCACGGCTCATGAGGTCCCAATGATGGCTCAGCTGCTGGTTGGATTTCTGCGGCTACTCAGTCGCTGTGTCGTGACGTTGCTCCGCCTCGGCGTCCGTACCGGGCGGACACGGGTCGGTTTCGCCGCCCTGGCTCTCATCTGCGCGTACTGGTCGGCACGGGGATGCAGCCGTACTCCCTTGCGCGTCGGTACATTCAATGTTCGGGAGTTTGGTGCCGGGACCGACCTGGTTCGCTTGACGGAGATCCTGTCTGAGTCGGATTCCGATGTCATGGCGATGCAGGAAATTCAGCGACCAGATTTGATGCCTCCTCTGGCAACCCGACTGTCTGAGCGGAGTGGTCGGCGCTACCAAGCTGTGGTCTCGGAGTGTGGCGGCAAACGAACGATGCACGTCGGATTCCTATACGACACCGCGCGCCTGCAATTGGAACAGCTTCAAGAGTTCCCCGAGCTGCGAGATGATCGCGGCGGAAGCTGCACCCTCGGCGCCCGCGCCGGCCTGCTAGGCGTGTTCTCCATCCGTCGCTGGTTACACAAAAAGCGCTACTCTCTCCTGACCGTCCATTTTCCCGCCGGCGGAGACCCCCAACAGGCTCGGGAGCGGCAGACGTTCTGGTCCCGGGCGCTTCAGATCGCGACCCGCATCCGCGATAGTGGTGAGGAACACGTGATGGTGCTGGGAGATGTGAACTCAACCGGCTACCGAGACAACAGCCATCGCGAGCGCGACGCCATACACAACGCCGTGGAACGCGCGGGCTTCCATCTGCTCACCCCAAATCTCGGCTGCACAGAGTACTTTCAACCACCAGGCCTTGCTGCGTTTATGCCGAGCCATCTAGACCATATTGTCGGTAGCGCTGATTTGATTGCTATCGAACCAGCGCGGGTCCTGGGCTTTTGCGAAACCCTGCGTTGTGCGCCAACACGATCCATGCCCAGCGACTACGACACCGTGTCCGACCACTGTCCTGTGCTGCTTGACCTAAGGTAGAAAGCATCCTCGTAAGGTTTGCGTCCCTGCCTTGCGACAACGTCCCTCCCTCCCCACCGGGGCCAGCTGTTGTTTAGATCTCCTACCCACCCCAGCAAGCGTTGGATCTGAGTGATTGGGGGAGCGCGACGCCAATGAGGAACTCGACGGCGCGCTGGGATGAAGGATTGGGGGTGCGAGTGGCTCAGCCAAGCTCGACCCTACAATCTTCGAAATGCAAAGAAGTCCAACTGGACCGGAACTGCGACGTCGGGATTGCTCTGTTCGCGTTACGCGTCGATCTGCCAGACCCGGACCCGTGCATTGCAGCCGAGAGCGGAAGCGCCCGCCCGGCAGCTTCGTCCGGAGTGTGTCTCCCTTGCAGGTGTGATCTCTCGCCGCGTGATGGCCAAACTCCCAGAGTTTGTTGGGTTGATGCAGCCCAGATAGCTCGCGCTTGACGGCGCGCGGCGAACGCGGCTTGCTAGCCCCATGGTCACGTCTTCGCCCGATCCGCTGCGGGTCGCCATCACCATCGATGTTGAGCACGACTGTCCGCCGTTTCTGCAGAGCGTGCGCGGTATGGAAGAGGGGATGCCGCGGCTGCTCGATCTGTTCGCTCGCGAGTCGATTCCGGCGACGTTTTTTACGACCGGCGACATGGCGCGGCGATTCCCCCGCGTCATCGAGCGCATCGTCGGGGATGGGCACGAGCTCGGCTGCCACGGCGATACCCACAAGCGCTTCTCGGCCATGCTGCCGGATGAGGCGGAGCGCGAGATTGCGGCGGCTTCGGCGACGCTGCGTCGTGCCGGTGAGGTGGTGTCGTTTCGCGCTCCCAACTTGGACTTGCCCGAGGCCTATCTGCCGCTGCTACACCGCGCCGGCTACGAGGTCGATTCGTCGCGTGGCCGGCACAAGCTGGGCTCGTACTTCGTAAAGCCGGATCAGCACAGTGGGCTGCGACGCATTCCAGCGTCGATCTCGCCATCACCGCTGCGCACCCCGGGGCCGATCCGCGACCTCCTATGCCGTCAGCTGCGCAACCCGGTGGTGCTGTTCTTCCACCCCTGGGAATTCGTCGACCTCACTCACGAGCCGCTGCGCTTCGACATCGTCGGACGCACCGGCGAGCCGGCCCTGTCGGCCCTGGCCGCCACGGTGGCCCACTTCAAGCGCCGCGGCGGCCTGTTCCAGCGCATCCGCGAGATCCCCGTGGCCTGAGCGCGCGTCCCTGGGGGCCGCTCGCTGCCCCGGCATCGCGGGGTCGCCAGGTCAGCGTCCCCTAAATTCGTGACCCCTTCCCTTTGCCCATCCAGCCCCGTCTGCATCGTTGCTCGCTAGAGCGACGCCGGGGGTCACATGCCGACGGGCATGCTCCCTCGTCGCGCCTAGCAGCCGA
>DAORCZ010001167.1:0-2753 GCA_035345735.1 Pseudomonadota bacterium
GGACGTCACCGGTGCAGGGCAATGCGGCGCGCGGACAGGCGACGGCGGTGCTGCGTCAGTACGTGGCGGCTCCGAAGGAAGACGGGCACTTCGTGGTCTTCGATCTGTGGGCGGCGCGGCACGACTGGACGCGCTTTTTGGCCTCGCACGCGCTGACTGGGCAGGCCGTGCTCTACTGAGCCGCAACGGGGGGGGCGGCGGCGAGGGCGCGCAGCACGTTTTCGCCGAGGATCTTGTGCACGGTGGTCGGGGGGACGCCAGCCCGCAAGAGCGCCTCGGTCAGGTTGGGAAGCTGGGCCGGGCTTTCGAGTCCGCGCGTCGGACGCACGGCGCCATCCCAGTCCGAGCCCAGCCCGACCGCGTCTTCTCCGGCGATGCGCAGCAGGTACGTCAGGTGGGCGACGACGCCTTCCAGGCCGTCTTGCCCGAGATAGCGCGGGGCAAAGATGACGCCGATGACACCGCCGCTGTCCGCTACCGCGCGGATCTGCTCGTCATCGATGTTGCGCCAGTGCCGCTGCACGCCGAGCACGCCGGTGTGGGTGACGAACAGCGGGCCGGGCTTGCGGGCCACGACTTCGAAGAAGCCGCGGTGGTTGATGTGCGCCAGATCGACAAGGACCCCCAGCCGGGCGCAGGCATCGACGACCTCGCAGCCGAGCGGGCTCAGGCCCTTTTCGTGATCGTGGCCCCAGCCGTAGGCGGGATGGCCGAGCGCGTTGTCGCTGAAGTGCAAGAGCCCGAGGTAGCGCACGCCGCGCTGCGCGAACTCGGTTAGGCGGCGGAGGACCTCGTCGCTGGAGCCGCGCTCGAGGGCGTGTCCGCCTTCGATGCCGAGGAGGGCGGCGATCTGTCCGGCGGCACGCGCCTTTCGCACGTCCTCGGCGCTGCGGCACAGGACAAGCTGCGACTCGCCGCGGGCGATGGTGGCTTCCAGCGCGTCGATCTGGCGGTGGACATCGGCGGCGCAGCCGGACTCGGGCTTGGGGAAGGTCCACATGCCGAAGAACTGCGCGGCTTGGTTGCCCTCGCGCATGCGCGGCAGATCGACGTGGCCAAAGAAGCTGCGCACTGGCCAGGGCGGATCATGGCGACGGTAAAAGTCATAGCCGCGCGACATCAGCTTGGTGGTGTCGGCGTGCAGATCGATGGGCGTGGCCGCGGCGTGGACGGCGCGGGCTTCTTCGCTGAGCACGGGGGCGGGTCGAGAGTCGGCGACAGGTGACATGGCCGCGATGGTAGCCAGGGCTGGCGATGAAGCAACCCAAGCGCACGGATTTCCTGCCAATTGACCCGACCAAGGTGATGAAAATTTTTGTGAATTTATCTTCACTTCTTGCATTGACTTTGCTTAGGGCTGTGCCTACCTTGCCGCAGGTCTGGGGGGGGAAGTCCCACCCAGACCCTAACTCTCGTGCAGCCGGCTGGCCCCCGCCTCTCTCTGTGCTGCGTGCCTTCGACTAGATCCCTGAGGAGACCCGTCATGACCTTGAGCAGACTTCTATCGGTTGGTTTTGTTGCCTCGCTCCTGCCCCTTGCCGCGATGAGCGGCTGTAGCAACGAGGAGCTCCTCGAAGACGGCGAGCTCTACGATGTCGAGGCGGTGGGCAAGGCCGACTCGTTCAACTCGAGCACCAACCCGATGGAGCTGATCAAGCTGGTCAACGCCATGCCGACCTTCAAGGCCGACGAGCTCGCGCCGGCGACGGACATCGGCAAGACGATCGCGGTGCCGACCGACAACAAGCCGTTCTCCAGCGACTACTGGCCGATGATCAAAAACGGCATCCTCAACCGCTGGATGGGCGCCAGCATCCCGTCGCCGGCCGAGAAGTACGGCACGCTGTTCCTCGACGCCACGCAGCAGAAGACGATGTACGACTACATCCAGAAGAACCACGGCAAGGATGTCCCCGGCGTGCAGAGCTGGTTTGGCATCTGCCAGGGCTGGACGGGCTCGGCGATTGCTGAGAAGGCGCCGCAGAAGCCGATCACCGTGCGCAAGTACGTGCGCGACGGCAAGACCTACCTGCAGCGCTGCACCACCAGCACCACCAACTGCGTCAGCTTCTCGCCCGGCGACCTGACGGGCCTGATGGCCGAGGCCTACGCTGCGGCCGACGCGCGCTTCATCGGCTATCGCTGCGACACCGCGACGGTCAACTTCAAGTACGACCGGAGCGGCCGCATCACCCAGCCGAACTGCCGCTCGAACGCCGGCACGCTGTTTTTGACCGCCACCAACTTCATCAAGAAGGCCGGTCGCTCGTTCGCCGTCAACGCCGTGAACAACGACGAGGTGTGGAACCAGCCGGCCTACCAGTACGCCATCTCGCAGTACAAGACGGTCACCAAGACCGAGGCCACCAAGGCCGTCGATCCCGCCGAGACGCGCGACTATCCCTGGAACACCGCCGCCGTCGGCTTCCGTCGCGTGACCATGAAGCTCGACTGGGCGGTCGAGGCCAGCCCGACGGCCAACACTGCGCCGCCGCTGCTCACCTCGGGCAAGACCTATGACTTCATCTTGGAACTCGATGCGACCGGCGCGGTCATCGGCGGCGAGTGGATCGGCGCCAGCAAGACCGAGCACATCCCGTTCTTCTGGGCTCCCGTGGCGCCCGGCGCCGAGGTGCCGAACCTGTCGCCTGACTTCGTCCGCGCCCTGCTGAACGTCTCGCGGATGTAAGCGAGCGGCTGCCCCCTACGGCTTCTTCGGGCCGGCGGGGGCGGCCGCTTTGCCTGCCTTGCCT
>DAORCZ010001168.1:0-2748 GCA_035345735.1 Pseudomonadota bacterium
TCAGCGTGGTCTCCATCGACTTGGCTTCTTCGACGGTGATGACGCCTTCCTTGCCGACCTTCTCCATGGCGTCGGCGATCAGCTTGCCGATCACCTCGTCGCCGTTGGCGCTGATGGTGCCCACTTGGGCAATTTCCTTGTGGCCCTTGGTCGGCTTGGATAGCGACTTCAGCTCAGCGACGATGGCGGCGACCGCCTCGTCAATGCCGCGCTTGATGTCCATCGGGTTGTGCCCGGCGGTCACCATCTTGAGGCCCTCGCCGTAGATGGCCTGGGCCAGCACGGTGGCGGTGGTGGTGCCATCGCCCGCGGTGTCCGAGGTCTTGGAGGCGACCTCCTTGACCATCTGCGCGCCCATGTTGGCGAACTTGTTGCCGAGCTCGATCTCCTTGGCGACCGACACACCGTCCTTGGTGACGGTGGGCGAGCCCCAGGACTTCTCGATAACGACGTTGCGGCCGCGCGGTCCGAGAGTGACCTTGACGGCATTGGCCAGCGCGTTGACGCCCTGGGCGATCTCAGCGCGAGCCGGCTGGCTATAGACGATTTCTTTGGCTGCCATGTTCTTGTCCTTGGTTCAGGGAAAGCGGAGAGGCTGCGGCTTAGCTGTCGAGCACGGCCAGGACGTCTTCCTCGCGGATGATCAGTACGTCCTCACCATCCAGCTTGATCTCGGTCCCGGCGTACTTGCCGAACAGCACCGTGTCACCCACCTTGACCGCGAGCGGCGTCACCGAGCCGTCCTCGCGATAGCGCCCCTTCCCCACCGCCACGACAGTGGCCTGGGTTGGCCGCTCCTTGGCGGTCTCAGGAATGAAGAGCCCACCGGCGGTGCGCTCCTCTTCGTTCTTGCGCTTGATGACAATGCGGTCGTGCAGCGGACGAATCTTCATACCTAGCCTCCGTGACGTGATCGAGGTGATGGCTGTACTTCCCCGCCTGCGACCGGAAGGTCACAGGGAGGACTTGTGAGTTTTCTGGGTGAATGACGGAAACTAGCTGGAGCTAGTCGTCGTCGAGCTAGTCGTCGTTGAGCTTGTAGCTGCCGGGCTGGCCGCCGCTGGGCTGCTGGGCGCGGCGGCCTCGGTGCTCTGGCTGGCGCCGGTCTCGGTCGCCTTTTCAGTTTCTTTCTTCTTGTCGTCGTCGAGCGCCTTGGTGAGGCGATCGTTCATCTGCGCCTCGGTCCGCGGCGCCTTGGGATTGCCGTAGCCGTCGCGATACCACCCACCGCCCTTCAGCGTGAAGGACGATGCGGAGATCAGGCGTTCCAGCTTCGGCTGCTTACAGGCCGGACAATCGGTCAAACGATCCGCGGTGATGCGCTGCTCGATCTCAAACTCGTGACCACAGGCGCCACAGCGATACTCATAGGTCGGCATCGCAAGCCCTCCCAACGACGCACTTGCTCAGGGATCCAGTGACATAGCGGATGACGTGCCGCATGACGTGCGAGCAACCTAATGCCAGGCCCCAATATGTCAAGCACTCATCATGCATGAGTGCTAACAGGGCCCTCCATCGGGCTGTCCGCGGCGCTGCGAGGGGTAGCTGGCGTCGACGCTGAGCCCCCGCACGCATAAACCCTAATAACATTTGCCAGGATACGTGATTTACCCGACATGGATGCCGTGCTCGGGTAGGCACTGGTGCAGAACCTCAGGCAGGCGGGTCATGGTCGGGCAGTAGTGCGTCGCGGCAACCCCGAACAAGCCGGCCGCCACGAGCACGATGGCGAAAGGCCACCAGGTGGCCTGCAGCAAGCTCCCGGTCCAGCCCGGCTGGTCAACCAAGCGCGCCCGCCGACGCAGCGAGGTCGCAAGAACCGCCTGGAAGGCCGCTTCAGCAAGAATGTTCGGAGCCTCCCAGACGACGTACAGGCCGCTGCAGAAGACAACGATCAGCAGCACGACGAGCAGCGCCAGGACGATCAGCCCTTCGCCATCCCCATCGCCGAGGCTCCACGAGCTGCCGCCCCCTCCCCCGCCGTCGCTGAGCTTGGCCGAGCCGAGTCCTTCGGCCGGGCTGCCGCTGAGCTGAACGACGGCACGGGCGCCCTCGCCCACGGCATCTCCTATATCCACCGCGGTGTCGTGATCGCCTTCATGCGACGCCTGGATATAGAGGAGCCAGATGCTGATCAGCGCAAAGAACACGCCGTAGGAACACACGACCGCCATCGGATAGCGCACGGCCATCGAGCTCACGCCGAAGCGCCACAGGATCTTGCTGGCCAGCACGCCCGAGAGCATCACGGCCAGCATGATCAGCGTCATGTGAAAGCGCAGAAAAAAGCGTTCTTGGAACGCTCGCAGAAAGCGCTGGCGGCGGCTGGCCAGCGTGGGCTTCTCAGACTTCCCCATCAGGGCAGCGTATCACGAGCCAAGCGCGGGCCCGCGGCTGACGGGCGACGGAACGCTCCCGACGGACAGCCGAGCGTCGGCCTACCAGCGGCGATAGGTCGAGTTCTGCTGCGGACCGGAGTTGTCGAGCATCGTGGCTTTACGATCCGACGCGGTACTCCCGACGGAGCTCCCAGGGCCGGGCACGCGGCGAACCTGGGTCGGCGCTGGGATGTCTGGCCGCTGATTCTCGTACTGATCCGGTCGTGGCTCGACCTTGGGCTTAAGGACTGTCTGCCGCTCGCTCTCGATCTCTTTGGCGCTCGGGGCAAGCTTCAGCGTCGGGGCCTTGGGCGCCACAGCTTCGCCAGGATTCCCAGGGGTGGACGGACGCGCTGCCGCCGCGCCA
>DAORCZ010001169.1:0-2745 GCA_035345735.1 Pseudomonadota bacterium
AGTTCGGTCTTGCTTGGAGCGTGTGTCATGCGATTCAAACCCGCCGCAGGGGCGCAGTGGGCCGAAAGGATTGCAGAGTTTCCGGCAGGGAGGAAGGTCGGCCGTGCTTGGCCTGGCTAGGCGACGCAAACCGGGAATGGTTTCGTCCAAACAAAACGATGGTAAGTTCGGTATCGTGATGAGAGCAATCGATCGTATGCCAGTGCGCATTGTGCGTCGCTGGGAAGGCATGACAGGGATGGCCGCGGCGATGTCTGTGGCCGTGCTTGGGGGCGTCCTGGGCGAAGGACGGCTTGCCGATGGGCTGTCGGCGGCCTGGGCTCAGCCAGCGGCGTCGGCCCCCGCGGCTTCGCCGGCGGTAGCGGCTGTCCAACCTGGTGCCGCCGCGGTCCCGGGAGCGGCAGCCGGAGCGCCTGGTGACGCCGGCAAGGCGGACAAGAAACCACGCAAGTTCTGGATCGACGGCAAGTTCCGCGAGCTGAAAAAGGGCGAGATCCGACCCTACTATCCGCCGAAGATGCTGCCCGACGTCGAGCCGTCGCCGAGCACCATCAAGACCTTCGAGATCATCAAGCTAGAGGAAGGTGATCCGCAGGTGCTGGCTCGGCCCTACTACGGCGCGCCGATGATTGGCACGGTGCAGATCGGTGCCAAGCTACCGGTGCGCGGCGAGACGCTGGCCAAGTTTTCGACGCGCTTTTGCAAAGGCAAGCGCTGGTTGGCCATCGCGCCGGTCGGCTGGATGTGCGCCGATCACGGCAAGGCGGTCGACGGACCAGCCGACACCACGCCGGTCTACCAAATCGTCCCCGGCGAGCGCGTGCCGTTTCGCTACATCATGGTCTCAGCGAAAGAGCCGCTGCCGATGTGGGCAACGCTGAACGACCTCAAAGACGGCATCGAGCCTGAACGGATGCTGGAGCGCGGCGACTCGGTAGCCGTCGAAAAGCAGGTCAAGCACGAGGGGCAGAGCTACTGGCAGTCGGTGGAAGGCAAGCTGCTGCCCGTGGCGGGCACGTATCAAATGAGTGCCACCTCGACCTGGCACGGCATAGTCCTCGACGAGAAGACCCCGCTGCCGTTTGGCTGGGCCCTGGGCGATCCGCTGAGTGCCTACGCCGAACCACCAGCCACGGCCAATGCGCAGCCAGTCACCAAGCTCAAGCGGCGGACACGCCTGGACATCCTCGACGAGGTGACCGTAAAAGGGCGGCGCTTCTTGAAAGTCCGGGTGTCGGCGGTGCAGACCTCGGCCTTCCCGGTGGGTACGGCTCCGCTGCCCGGGACACCCGATGCGACAAACCCAGCAGCCGCCCCGGCCCCCGCCGCGCCAGCCCCGGCCCCCGCCGCGCCAGCGACCGCTACTGCGACGGGCCCCGGCGCGACCCCGGTTGCACCGGGAACGCCGGGAAACGTGCCACCGACCGTCACACCATCCGCCGAGCCCGTCTACTGGGTAAACGGCAGCTGGGTTAACGAAGTCCGTCTGCAGCCTCGCCCCGCCGACATCAACCCGGTCAGCCGCTGGTTCGACGTCGATCTGGGGGAACAGGTCCTGGTCATCTACGAAGGCGAAAAGCCGATCTTCGCCACCCTCGTGTCGTCGGGAAAGAACAACGCCACGCCGCTTGGCAACTATCCCGTCTGGGCGCGCGTCACGGGCATCACCATGAAGAGCCAGCCCTATGACGAAAAGCCCTACTTCGTGAACATGGTGCCGTGGTCGACGTTCTTCCAGGCGCACAACGCAATCCACGGAGCGTACTGGCACGACCGCTTCGGCGGTGTGAAGTCGCATGGCTGCGTCAACGTCTCGCCGCTTGATGCGCGCTATGTCTTTGAGTTCCTGGAGCCCAAAGTGCCGCCGGGATGGACGTCGTTTCGACCGATCGATCTGCGCGAATCACCGACGCTGCACATCTGGGATTCGCACCGCAAGCCAACTTTCAAGCAAGAGCGACCGATCGGTCCCCCAGATCGCGAAGACGAAAACGAGCGTCTAGAGCTTGCCGAGAAGAAGCGAGCCGAGCAGGCCGCTGTGGCTCCGCCTGGCGCACCGGGTGCCCCTGGCACAGCGGGTGCCGCGACGACAACTGCTCCGACGGCGTCCCCAGCTGCGCCCGCCGCCCCAGCCCCGGCTTCCCCCCCCACGCGCTAAAGCATCTGCGGGGGCGGTTTCTGCGCTAGGGCAGAGGTGAAGGGGCTGCAGCCGCGGGGACGGCAAGGGCTCGCTGGCAGGGCCTTTTCGCCGAGGAGCAGACAGGCGGTGATACACTCTCGGCTCCGTATGTCGTCCTCTCCCGCCGCTGGGCCGCTGGATCCATCGCTTCCCCCATCTGAAGGGGAGCGGGTGAGTCTAGCGTCGCGCAGCTCAGAGCTCACCGCGCGCGCGCTGCGACGAGCCAGCGAGTCCGAGCGCATCGCCGGCAATGCGGTGACGCTGCTCTGCGACGGACCGCAAGTCTTCCGTAGCTGGCTACACGACATCGAGCGCGCCGAGCGCTTCATCTTGCTTGAGAACTACATCTTCTCGGGCGACCGCATCGGCGCGCGTATTGCGGATGCCCTGATCGCCCGGGCCCAAGCCGGCATCGAGGTCTACGTCCTTTACGACTGGTTCGGATCGCTGTCGACGAGCAGCGGGCAGTGGGCAAGGATGAAGCGGGCCGGCATCAATGTCCGGGCCTGTCAGCCGTTCGCTTTCTCGGCCCCCGTGGCGAGCTTCCGCCGAAATCATCGCAAGGC
>DAORCZ010001170.1:0-2732 GCA_035345735.1 Pseudomonadota bacterium
GCCGACGGCGGCGGCGGCGACTCGCTCGCCCGAGGAGGGGCGGCAGGGTCAGGCCGAGCGCGAGCAGCGCGGCGACGGGGTGATCAGGGTCTTGCTTCATTTATTTGCAGCACAAAACGCCATTTTGCGGATTGGTATTGATGGCTTTATCTAGATTGTGGCCCTTGCTGAAATCGAATCCCGCTTTGCCATCGCGGGCGGCAGTCTGAAAACCATTGCAGCTCTCTGTTCGCTGATAGCAGGGTTCTATTGTGCAATCGCCGCAGCCCATAAATAGGCGCTCATCCAAGCTGGTTAGCTGACAGCGATACATGGTGGAAAAGGCCGCGGGGGCATCGGCAATCACGAATCCCGGCTTGAGGCCGGTGCAGGTGGCGGGCGGAATGGGATCGCGCTGGGTGCAGACCTGCCAGCCCGTCGAGCACAGGGCGCGGGCCTGCCCCTGGGCAAAGGTGCCGGGGCAGGCATAGACGGGGGCGGCGGGTGGCGCGGTCAAAAGCTGGCCCGTTGTGGGCCCCGATGCGCACCCCCAGCTGGGGACGCCGAGATCTGCGCCCGGCCCGGTGCCGCTGCATAGACCCGCGACGCAGGTCGAGCCCTGCGGGCAGGGGTTGTCGGCGTCGCAGCGGACGGGGATCTCTCCGTCGCTGGGGCGCGAGAAACAAGCGACCAGGGACAGGGCCAGCAGAAAGAGGGTTCGCATCGGGGCTTCCTGGGGTTAGGGCGTCGGGCGCAGCCGGTTGAGTTCGGTGCGGAGGCTGGCGACTTCTTGGCGCAGGGTGGCCTTGAAGGTGTCGTCGCAGCAGGCGGTGATCTTGGCGTCGAGCGCGCTGATCTTGCCGTCGAGGACTTTGATCGTCTCCTCGGTGCCGGCAACGCGGGCGGTCAGGGCCTTGATCTTGGCGTCTAGCTCATCGCTGAAATCGCCACTTAAGAGGCACCATGGCTGCAGCGTGAGCTTGGCCATTCGCTCTCGATAGGTCATCATATCCCCCTTTCAATGGGCGTTATTGACAGATTCCGTTAGCCCGGGGCAATTCCTGGCATAGTGAGAACTTTGACGGTTTGCGAATCCCCGGCGGCGATGGTTCCGCTGTTTTGTAGCAAGCTAAAGCCCTGCGAAGTAACCGTGACCGGGATATGTTCATAATCGGCCGACGGCTCGGCAATCACGAAGGGCGACAGCGGCTGCAAGACGCCGTTGAGGGTCGCGCGGTACTCGCTGCCATAGCGCAGGCTGACGATGTTGGTCCCCGGCACGATGCCGGCCCCGCCGGTCTTGGCGGTGATCAGCAGGCGGATCACTTCGTCGGTGGAGCCCGCCAAGACGACGACGCTGTCGACCTGATTGCCCAGGGCGCCGTAGACCGTCGGCACCCTCTGCGCGTCGCGGTGTACGTCGGTGAGCACGGCGCCGTTTTGAAACAGGGCGTCCCACACGGTCTTGTATTGGTTCCAGGTCAGGGCACGCCCAGCGACGGACTGCACCAGCGAGTTCAGCGCGTTATAGATCTGCTCTTTGCTGGCCTGCGACGGGCTGCCCGGCAGGATGAGGGACATGAGCGCAGCGCGGACCTCTTCAAACGTCAGCGCCAGGCCCAGCTTGGTCAGCTCACCGACGGCGGTCACGCGCTGATCTTGCGTGTACTGCCCCGGCACGGGCGGCCACTGCGAGGTCGTGGCCCGCGCCACGCCCGACAGATCCGGCCGGCTCACCGTCGAGGTTGCCGGGATCGCGGTCGGGCTCTGCTGCGCCGGGGTGGCAATCGCCAGGCCGCCGAGCACGTCCTGCACCGTCGCCACCAGCAAGCGGGCAGCGGTGCCGCTCTGCAGCCAAGCGTTGATCAGATCCAGGGCATCGCGGGCGCGCTCGTCGGTGCGGTCGATGCGGCGGTCGAGATGATCCTGCGTGCGCACGTAATGCACTCCGGCGGCTGCCAAGCCACCGCCGACGAGGCCGAGGAGTTCAGCGTCTTTGTTTTCCATGGTGTTCGGTCTCCAAGTGGTCGATGGGTGGGCTTAGCGACGGCGGCGACGATCGCGCGAGTCGCGAGAGAGGAGGAGCGCCGCGCCGACCCCGGCCGCGCCGAGCGCAATCGTGGTGCCGGCCCCGCTGCCGCCGCCGTTGCTGCGGCTGCCCGAGCTATCGGTGAAGCTGGCGACGACGTTGGCGACGCCCGCGCCGGTCTGGATATCGACGGCGCTGATCTGCGTCTCCAGCACCGCGGCCTGGGCGTCAAACAGCTCTTGCTGCGCGTCGAGGATGCGCATCATCTGGGCATTGGTGAGCGGGTCGTTGGTCGGGCGGCTGCGGATCTCGTCGTGCAGGCGGTCGAGCGTCTCCTGCGCGTCGTCGTAGTCGTTGAGCTTGTTGCGGAAGTCGCGGCCAGCGAAGAAGCCCGACAGCGCGTTGGCGCCATCGGCCGCCGTGCGCAGGGCCCGCGTCGTCGGCGTGCCCCCGCCCTCGCTGAGCGTGCTCATCGACCCGCCGCCCAAGGACTGCGCGCTCTGCTGCTGCTGCGACTGATACCAGGACTTCAAAAGCTGCGCGTCTGCGTCGGACGCGACGCGGATCTTGCTGCCGTTGGGTAGCTCCAGCATCACGCCGCCCATGGGCTGCGACTGGTTGGAAAGGGTCAGCGCGGTACTCTGCGCGCCGCCACCGCCGAATGGGTTATCCGCCGTGCCGGCGGCGCTGCTCATTCCTGTTGTCCGAAGTGCCATAGGTTCCC
>DAORCZ010001171.1:0-2731 GCA_035345735.1 Pseudomonadota bacterium
CCCTCAAGTGTCCTTCCAGCCCTGAGCAGCATCCTCCTCTTCTGCGCCTGCGGCGACGCCGGCATGGGGGAGCCCACCCCCGAGACCGCCGCCACCTGTCTGGGCCAGCCAGCGCAGCGCATCACCACGGCCATCACCCAGAACACGACGTGGCGCGCCGACACCCGCTACCTGCTGTCGGGCCGCATCGACGTGAAGGCCGGCGCCACGCTGACCATCGAGCCAGGCACGACGATCTGCGGTGATGCCGATCAGACGATGATGAACGTCAGCTATCTCAACATCGCGCAGGATGCTCGACTCATTGCGGCGGGCACGGCCGACAAACCGATTGTCTTTACCAGCAGCCGCCTGCCAGGACAGCGTCGGCCGCAAGACTGGGGAGGCGTGGTGCTGCGCGGCCGCGCGCCGATCAACAATCCGCCCGATGCCGGCAAGGGGCCCGAGACGGTCTGCGCCGAAGCCGAGGCCAGCGCCGGTCCCTACGGTCCCTGCGGCACGCCGCGGGGCGACGACAACAGCGGCACGCTGCGCTACGTGCGCATCGAATTCGCCGGCCGCGAATTCGCGCCCGATAAAGAGCTGAACTCGCTGAGCCTTTACGCCGTGGGCAGCGGCACGACGCTGGAATACATCCAGGTCCATCGCGGCTCGGATGACGGCTTCGAGTTTTTCGGGGGCACCGCCAACCTGCGCTACGCCGTCTCGTCAGCTTGCCAGGACGATGCTTTTGACTGGGAGTTCGGCTGGGTCGGGCGCGGGCAGTTCTGGGTCTCGACCCAGGATCGCAACATCGGCAACCGCGGCTTCGAGGCCGACAACAACCGCATGAACGCGGCGCTCGATCCGCACAGCAACCCCACGATCTCGAACGTCACGCTGCTAGGTCTGGGCCGCGGCTCCGCACCGGGCGGTAGCGACAAGCGCGAAGGGCTGGCCCTGCGCTCGGGCGTGCAGGCGCGCCTGTCGAACCTCATCGTCACCGGCTTCAGCGATGCCGGTCTGGCCATGGAAGAGGCGACGGTGGCGCAGGCCAAGTCGGGCGCGCTGTCGCTGCAGAAGTCGCTGTTCTTCCAGAACGGCCCGCTTGGCGAGGCCAAGAACATCTCCGACGCGACGCAGCTGGGGATGACCGCCTTTGACGTCAAGGCCTGGGTGCTCGGTCAGCCGGGCAACGTCGAAGCCGACCCTCTGCTCCGCGATCCCTTCAACGTCAGCCGTCCCAACTTCCTGCCCCAGCCCGGCTCGCCGGCTCTACAGGGCGGCAGCGCTCCCGCCGATCCCTTCTTCACTCCCGCCAGCTACCTGGGAGCCTTCGGCAGCGATGACTGGACCGCGGGCTGGACGGCCTATCCCGAGAACTAGGGAGGTGTTGATCCATGGGGCTGTGAACGCCTGCCGCGTGCACGTGCTGCCTGGCGTAGGCTCCACGGGGCCGTGGTGGCTGTGGAGATAGCGCCTCCCTGCTGTCCTGGTTGTGACTTTTCTGTCGAGAGTCGAGGGAAGTCGAGGGAAACGGAGGAGGGAGCGGCGCCTTGCGGCTGCCGAACGCGGGCAGTACCTTGCAATGATGTGGCGTTACGTGGCTGCAGTGCTCAGCGCGGTTGTTATCCTGGGGGCGCTGTTCCTGCCGCGGTACCTGCACGGAGGATCCCGCAGCGGGCCCGGGCGGGAGGTCGCGGATCTGAACGCCCTCGACCCCGCGTTTCGTGGTTGCCTCGAAGACCTGCTCAGCGAGCTGAGGGCGGAAGGCTTTCGGCCCCTCGTCATCGCCACTTGGCGCGACCAGACACGGCAGGCCTACTACCGAACGGCTGGCGCCTCGCAGACCTTGCACAGCAAACACAGCCTCACTGGCCCCGGCGGCGTGCCAGCGGCTCGCGCGGCGGACGTTGCGCGCGATCTGCCATTCTGGCTCATTCCATGGCAAGCGAGTTTTTATCGGGCGCTGCGTGCTGCGGCGCCGCGGCACGGCCTGGTGACGGGCGGTACCTGGGCGCGGTCGCGGCGGCTGTGGTCGCTCTACGATCTTGGCTGGGACCCCGGCCACGTCGAAGCCCTGCCGGGCCGCTGCCGTCGTCCCGGCCCCTCCCTCAGACCTGAACTGTAAACAAGAAGGACTAACGGGTCGCCACGGCCCCACGGGGACTGGGCCCGCGCACTGGGATGACGTTTTTGCGCACCAGCCGGCCTCGTCGTCTGAAGCGGCGGCTTGCCTGCAACCGCGGCCTGGCTGCGCTTCGACGTTGGGGAAAGCAAGATTCGCCCCTGCCCAGAACCTAGGTCAGCGTCCCCTCAATTCGTGACCCCTGCGCAGTTGATCAGGCAGGGGCCGCAGTCTTGCGCGGTCGGAATCGAAATGGGCGAGCGAGGCGGGTGTTGTGGTGGTCGATGAAGAGGTGAACCCGGCGGCTCAGCTCGTCGAGGCCAGTGAAGCTGGCGCGGCACAGCAGGCGACGGGCGAGGATGGAGAACCACATTTCGATCGGGTTGAGCCAGCTTGCGTGACGCGGCGTGAATTGAAAGCGAATACGGCGGGTGGGAGTTTCCAGCCACGCGCGGCGCTTGTGCCGTGTGTCGAGTGTTTTCTCGTCGGGGCGCGACTCGCCACAGAGGTCGGCGATGCTGTTCAGCACGTCCATCGACATGTGCGTGTTGAGCTGATCGAGCACCACAGTAATTCGCGCGTGCCCCTGCAGACTTAGGAATCCCAGGAAGATTCGCAGCGACG
>DAORCZ010001172.1:0-2729 GCA_035345735.1 Pseudomonadota bacterium
AGCTGCACGGCGGAGGCCTTCATCGCCGCAGTCGCTGCCGGCGGCATCATCACGTTTAACTGCGGCCCGGATCCGACGACGATTTTCCTAACCTCGCCGGCCAAGGTCTTTAACGACAAGGGCACCAAGCTGGTGATCGACGGCGGCAACAAGGTGACGCTCTCCGGCAGCGGCAAGAGCCGCATCCTGTACATGAGCACCTGCGACAAGGCGCAGGTCTACCCGCCGGGACCGGGCAACTGCAACACCAACCCCGGCGTCCAGCTTGTCGTGCAGAACATCACGCTCATCGATGGCAGCGCCAAGGGCATCCCAGCAGGCACCAACAATGCTGACGGGGGCGGCGCCATCTACGCCCAGGGTGGCAGCCTCAAGGTGGTGAACGCGCGCTTCTTTAACAACGTCTGCGATGATCTGGGGTCCGATGTCGGCGGGGGCGCGATCCGCAAGCTGGATTACTTGGTCGCCGCTGGGGCCGGTCCGGCGCGGCCGGTGTGGATCGTGAACAGTACGTTCGGCGGCCAGCCCGGCTATGGCAACGCCTGCGCTAACGGCGGCGCGCTGAGCAGCATCGGCGTCTCTTGGAACATCCTAAACAGTCTGTTTTCCAACAACAGCGCGGTGGGGCACGGCGCCAACAGCGGCCAAGGCGGGAACGGCGGCGCGATCTACAACGACGGCAACGAGATCGTGCTCAATATCACGAGCAGCTTGCTGGAGAATAACGTGGCCAACGAGGGTGGCAGTGCGGTGTTCTTCGTCAGCAATAATCGCACCGGCACGATCAGCATCACCGACTCGATCACGCGCCAAAACCCACGCGGTACGTTCGAGACTGCGAACCTCCCGGGCTTCTACGTCCTCGCCAAGCAGCCGGCCATCGTCACCAACTCACAGATCCTGCGCTGAGCCGCGGTGTCGGTGCGCCGCCCGCTTTGAGCCATGTCGGTCTGACAAAAATATAGAGGCGTCGTGTGGAAAAAACCGATGCGTTGATCAGACGCGCGGAGCGTCAGCTAGCGCGTGGCTCTTGCAGGGGCGCCTGGCGGCTTCTTGGATGCACCTCGCCGGCGGTGCCCGGCTTGCTGCGTCGGCTTGCTGCATCGGCTTGCTGCATCGGCTTGGCGGGGCGATCGGGAGGTGTCGGTTGCGCTCGTGATCCCGGCCGATCCTCTGCGACAATCGCAGGCCATGCAGTTTGAAGCGGTGTTCGTCACCTTGTTTGCGGTGGCCACGGCAGTCGCGCTGGCCGCCCGCTGGCTGAAGATTCCTTACACCGTGGCCCTCGTAGTGGCGGGGCTGGTGCTGGGGACGGTGCGGGCCATTGAGCCGCCGCATCTGACCAAGGAGCTCTTGTATTCGCTGTTTCTGCCCGGCTTGGTGTTCGAAGCGGCCTTTCACCTCGACTTCCAGAAGTTCTGGCAGAACAAGCTGGCGATTCACTCGCTGGCCGTGCCGGGAGTGGCGGCGGCAATTCTCCTGACCGCGATCTTGCTTCAGCCGGTGGCCAATGCGCTGCACTTCGTCGATGGCTTTAGCCTGCGGCACGCCTTGGTCTTTGCGGCGCTGATCGCGGCCACTGACCCGATTGCCGTCGTTGCGCTGTTTAAGTCGCTGGGGGCCCCCCCACGCCTGGCGGTCCTCGTCGAAGGCGAGAGCCTGCTCAACGACGGGACGGCGGTGGTCTTCTTCACGCTGATCTTGGCGATGGTCAGTGGGGGCTCGACGTCGATTGCGCAGGCCGGGCTGGACTTTCTGCGCGTGGTCGGTCTGGGCACGGCGGTGGGCATCGCCATCGGCTACGGCGCCTCCAAGCTGACCCAGCGCGTCGACGACCCGATGATCGAGATCACGCTGACGACCATCGCCGCCTACGGCAGCTTTATCCTGGCCGAGCACTTTCACCTCTCGGGCGTTATCGCGACCGTCGCGGCGGGCATGCTGTGCGGCAACTATGGTGCGCGCACCGGGATGAGCCCATCGACTCGCATCGCCGTCGAGTCGTTCTGGGAGTACATCGCCTTTGCCCTCAACT
The DNA here is from genome assembly GCA_035345735.1 of Pseudomonadota bacterium. Lineage (GTDB taxonomy): Bacteria > Myxococcota_A > Polyangia > Palsa-1104 > JAEUJZ01 > JAEUJZ01. Next base: position 2,036 of record DAORCZ010001172.1, read on the forward strand.
CGATCGTGTTTCTGCTCATCGGTTTTGAGGTGCGGATGAGCGGGCTCCTGCAGTCGTGGAAGCCGATCTTGGTCGCTTACCTGACAGTGACGATTGGCCGCGCGGCGCTGATCTACGTCGCCACTTGGCTGCTGCGGCGCACGCGCGAGACGCTGCCTTGGTCTTGGGCAGCGGTGTTGACCTGGGGCGGACTGCGCGGTGGGTTGTCGATGGTGCTGGCCCTGGCGCTGCCGCGCGACTTTCCGCATCGCGAGCTGTTGGTCACCATGACCTTCGGCGTCGTCATCCTGTCGATCTTGATCCAGGGGCTGAGCATGGGGCCGCTGCTGCGGCGCCTGGGGCTCACCGGGCTTAGCACCGAGCGACACGACTACGAGCGCGAGCGCGGCATCCTGCGGGCGAAGAGTGCCGCGCTGGCCGCTCTCGATACGCTGCAGCGCCAAGGGGTCGTACAGGCCGAGGTGGTGGCGCAGATCCGCGGTGAGTACAGCGAGCAGATCCAAGCGGCGGAACAGCGCATCAAGGACCTGCACCTGCAGGCTGACGAGCTTCGCACCGAAGAACAGCACGCTGCCCGGCGGCAGCTCTTGCTGGTGGAAAAAGGCACGCTACTCACGGCGGTGCGCGAAGGCTACGTGAGCCGCGAGGTCTTTGAGATCCTGCTGGCCGATGTCGATGCCCGCCTGCTGCAGCT
>DAORCZ010001173.1:0-2727 GCA_035345735.1 Pseudomonadota bacterium
GCGCAGCACCGCACCCCGGGCCGCGTCGCCTGGGCGCTGTGGTTTGGGCTGGTGATTGGCTGCACCCCGCTGTTTGGCGTGCAGGTCTTTCTGTGTATCGCCGTCGCCTATCTGCTGCGCTTGAACTTCGTTGTCGTCTACGCGGCGGCGAACATCTCGATCCCGCCGTTGAGTCCGTTTATTGGCCTGGCCGCGGTGCGCATTGGCGAGTACGTGCGCCTGGGGCGCTGGGTGGCGCTGTCGCGCGGCGATTTTCTTTCGCTGTCGCCGTTCGCGCTGGCCAAGCGCTTCTTTGTCGCTTGGCTGATTGGCGGGACGCTGCTGGGGGCCGGCCTGGGGGCGGTGGTCGGCGGCTTGACCTATGTCCTTCTTAAGCGACGACAGGCCCGACGCGCAGCGGTGCCGCTGTCCCCGGCCGAGCAGGAAGCCGCGGTCATCGATGCCGTGCTGTCGCGTGCAGCGGGGCGCTACGATGCAGCGCTGCCGCGGTTTCGCTACTACGCGCGCGCCAAGTATCGGCTCGATCCGGTGTATCGCGAGCTGCTTTCGCGCATCCCGCCGGGCGCGCACACCGTCGATGTGGGCTGCGGTCAGGGCCTGCTCGGCGTGGCGCTTGGCGAGCTAGGCGAGGGCCGCAGCTATCTGGGGCTCGACTGGGATGCGATCAAGCTGGCGGCAGCGCGGGTCGCCGTCCGCGAGCTTCCGGCCTGTCAGCTGGGCGAAGCCGACGCGCGGACCGTGGCCCTGCCGCCGTGCGATGTCGTCGTCCTGTGCGATGTCCTGCACTACTACCAGGCCGATGCCCAGCGCGCGCTCTTGCAGCGGGCGGCTGCTGCGCTGCGACCGGGCGGACAGATCCTGCTGCGCGAGACCGATGGCGGGGCCCAAAGCGGCGCGGGACCCACGCGCTTTTATGAGCGCGCCCTGGTGCGTCTGGGCTGGAATCGCGCGCCCCAGGTTCACTACCGCCCCCTTACCGAGCTAGCGCAGGAGCTTGCGGCCCTGGGGCTGCAAGTCAGCCAGCATGCGGCCTTCGGTGCGCTGCATCCTGGCAACTATCTTTTGCAGGCCCGCAAGCCCCAGGTCGCGGACGTCGCGCCGGAAGGTCCCGCGCACGAACCGGCTACAGCGCCGTGACGTGGACCTGTTCGCGCTCTGCCGCGGCCTCCGCCGCCTCCGCGGTCGTCGACAGCAGGTCACCCCCCGGCTTGTTTTCGACCAGGCTGCGCTCGTCGATGCCAAACATGCGCAGGAGCGGTCGCGGCGGGCGCAGCGACAGATCCGGCGACTGCGCGAAGATGCGCGCCAGGTTTTCGACATAGGCGGTCGATAGCTCGCGGAAGCTGATGCGATCGAACGCCGCGGCCACCCGCCGGCTGGCCCACGACGACAGGATCAGCGCGCCAAACACCGAGTAATACGTCGCCTGCAGCCGCAGCTTGGTCGACAGCGATGGATCGTGCTTGAGCACCTCGCGCACGAAGTGGACGTTGAGCGGAACGTGGAACGACTCGTCGCGGGTCAGGATGGCCAACATCGCCCGCACCGCCGGCTGCTGCACGCGACCCAGCGCGATGCGATAGGTGGTCGCGCCGATGGTCTCGAACATGAGGTTCGTGAGCATGATCGATTCCATGTGCTCGGCGCGGTCGTAGGCGCGATAGAACGTGCCCGTCACCGGACCCATGGCGCGGACCTCGCCGCCGATGCGCGGCAGGAAGTCGGTCAGTAGCTCGCGATGCCAGCCCTCTTCGTTGCCGTAGAGAATCAGGCACTCGGCAAGCTCGGGATCGCGGGGGCGGATCTGCTCGGCCAGGCGATGGGCTTGCGTCATGCCCGACTCTTCGGCGCGATAGGCGGCGTTGAAGAAGGCGACGCAGGCCGCTTGTTCCGTCGGTGAGCTGAAGCTCACCTCGTGTCGCAGCGCTTCGTTCGGCTCGCGATACATCGTCTCAGCGCGACGGCGGAGCTTCTCCAGCCACCACCGGGTAGGGCGAACGACCGCGGGGTTGACGCGGCCGCGATTGCGGGAAAAACGCTCGCTCTTCACTCGATCCCTCTGCGCATTCACCGCAGCGAGTTTGCATCGTTTCCGCCCCGAGTCAACCGCGCTTTGCGACCCGAAATTCCTGCGCTGAGCCTCGGGGATTCTGGGTCCTTGGGGTGCGAGATCGCTCCGCGTACGCCGGAGCTAAACGGGCAGCAGACCCTCACCACGCTGCTCCAGCGACGGTTTCACCGCCGCGTCCGGCAGCTCGCAGCATCGCGCTGGCTGGGCTGCGCGAATCCTCGCAGAGCTGGCTGTCCCATGTCCGGCACATGTACCCAAGTGTTCCGCGAATTGAGGGATCCGCGGTCGCAGCCCCATCGCCGGCGTCGGCTGGCCGAAGTCCGCGGAAGGCTTGCGGATGCGAGCCGACCGGTGTCTTTGTGCCCTCGCCAGCGGTCCGTGCGGCTGGTCACAGCGGCACGTGTTTGCCTGGTCTCTCGCTTGCAAAGAGCAGCGGGCGGGGAGGTCGGAGCCCACGGGCCAGGCCATCCCCTTCCTTACTCACACGCCACCTTTGGAAGGGGGATTCTGATGCAGACCGCTACCTCTCGTGAATGCTGTCGCCCACCGCTCGGCTGCGTCGAGCGTCCAGACCGCCGACGGAGCACTGGCCTGGGCACTTCTCTTTTCGGCTTGCTCACGCTGTTTCTGACCAGTGCATCGCTGCTGGTTTCGGC
>DAORCZ010001174.1:0-2725 GCA_035345735.1 Pseudomonadota bacterium
CAACGTGCTGCTGCTCGGCGGGGACGGCGGGGGAGCAGGCATGCACGGCGGGCTGCCCGAGTCTACGCGGCACGCCAGTGCACCCGGCGAAGTGGCTGCGGATCGTGCTTATCCTAGGGCGACGACGGATGCGGCACCGGGTCCAGCTCGCGAGGGCACGCCAGCCCAGGCGGGGCACGGCCAGGCTGCCGCGGCTGAGCCCCCGGCAGCCGCCCATGCCGGTTCCTCGACGCCAGCGGCGAGTCCTGCGGCGGGACCGTCGGGCGCGAGTAGTGGCGAGGCGGGGGGCGGAGCTGGAGCGGCGCCTGGCTCCGAGCACGCTCCGGCGGCGGCCGCTGCACACGGGGACAGTCCGTCCCACAGCGACGCCGCTGACGCATTCCTAGGAGGCCCGGCCGAGACCGACAAGCTGCCGGTGGATGGCTCCCCGGCCGTCGCCGCCAGCGATGGCGACACGGGCAACCTGGGGGCCCTGGCAGGCGCACTCGAAACCGCGGTGGCCAAAGTGCTGGCCAATGGCGAAGCGGCGGCGAGTGGGCTTGCAGCCAGCCGCGGCCTCTACGTGGCCATGGTCGAGGGAAGCGTCGCCACGCAACGGAGCGCCATCCTGGCGGAGCAGACCCAGCAAGCGCAGCAGATAGATCAACTGGCCGAGCGCGAGAAGGGGGCGATCGGACAGGAGCAGAGCGCAGCCCAAGCTGGCCTCGATGCACAGCAGGCGGCCGACCTGGCCCGCATGCAGCAACTCTTCCTGCAGCACGAGCAGCAGCTTCGTGTTTCCGGCGATCAAAGCCGCAGCGCGGTGGTCGCCCAAGGCCAGACGGCGGCCCAGAACGTGAGCGCGCGGGCTACGCAGGCAGCGGCGCAGGCGCTGCGCATCGGCCAGAGTGTGGGCAGCCAATACCAGGGCAGCCCCAAGGCCGGCCAGATTGCCAGCATGGCCCAGGGGGCCGCGCAGCAGACGGCGACCCAGCTACAGCAAGATCTCGGACAGCTCGCTGCAAGTCTGCGCTCTGATGCGCAGCAGATCGGCGCCAAGCTGGCCGAGGCCGGTCAAAGCGGGGCCAGCTCGCTGCAGGGCCAGCTCAGCCAATCGCAGCAGGCGCTGCGCAGCAGCTATCGCAGCGCGCGCGATGGAATCGTCACACATGCCAACAATGCCCGCGGTCAGGTCGATCGCAATCGGGAACAGGCCCGCGGGCAGCTTGCGCAGGTCGGCCGTCAGCTCGTGGATGGCCTGGGTCGGGTGGCTCCCGCCGTCATGGCCCGCGTGGATCAGGCGATACAGCGGGGCCAAAGCCAGCTACGGGCAGCGGCCAAGCAGCAGGCGCAGACCCTCAGGTCGTTGGCGGGTGACGCCAGCCAGGCTCTCTTTCACCCGGGCCCACGCAGGAACGGCGACGCCGCGGGGCCCGATCCGCAGCGCATGGCCGCCACGGCCGTGGCGCAACAGCTGATTGCCGATGCGGCGAGCGCGGCGGTTCAGGGGACCAGCCAGGGGGCCAAGAACATTTCGCAACGCCTGACCGAGGGCACCGGGGCGGTGGGGCAGAAGCTCAGCCAACTGGGCCAGCAGGGCGCGCTGTTGCTCGGGCAAGTGGTCGACGGTCTGCGGCAGGGCCTCAGCAAGCTGCGGAGCGAGGCGCAGAATGGTTTCCGCAAGCTCACTACCGAAGCAGGGGGGGCACGGCTTCTCAGTTCGCTAGCCAGCCGTCTGACGGCGGCCCGCGTCGAGGCGGAAGGAAAAATCAAAAAAGAAGAACAAGCGGGCTCGCAACATCTGCACAGCAACGAAGCGCAGGGCATGAATGCGGCAAATCAGTATCTGACCAACCTAACGACACAGGTTGGAAATAAAGCAAAGGAACTAAATGATCAAAGCCTGCTTGGGGCCATCTGGGATGGGATTGCAAGCGTCGCTACCGCGATAGGCGGATTGCTATGGGGGGTCTTGAAGAACATCGGCAACTTCATCTTGAGCTTAGCAAAACTCATTTTGAAGGTTCTTGAACTCCTGGCCCTGCTCATTGCCGCGGTCTTGGTCGTCTTCCTGCTGGTCGCCCTCTTTTTGGGCGCTGAGGTTGCGGGGATTGTGGCTCTGATCTGCGCCGCAATTGGGATTTTGGCAATTGCCCTTTATGTCGCCTTTGAAATAATCAAAGGCATCATTATGACCGTAATCGGTATATGCCAGAAGCTCTACAAGGCATTTACCGACGAATCGCTGACGTTGTTTGAGCGATTTACGCTCATCGGCGAAGCACTCGGGGATGTTCTGCTTCTGCTTCTGCCTTTCAAGGCCAAGATCAAAGCAGTGCTGCGCGGCAGCAGCCGGGGTTCCGGGGTCAGTGGCACCGGCGGCGGTCGGGGTATCGCTCCCCCGGAGCGTGCCGCCCCCGTCGAAGGGACCGCGCCCACCGATCCAGTGGGGGGAACGCCAGAGGGGCCTGGCCCCAAGGGCGAGTCTCCGGCGGGCGAGCCACAGCCTGTGCCGGCCGACCGCCCCCCTGGTCAGAAGCCTGGGTCGGGCCCGGGTGAGACGACGGAGCCACCCGCAACCGAGGGTCCAGAGAAGACGGTCAGCGATGAGGGCAAGGGGCAAGCGGAGGGCGGAAAGTCAGCGCCGCGCAGTCTGGCCGAGCTGGAAGGACAGCTGACGCCCAAAGCCAAGACCGCGCTGGAACAGCTACGCGAGCTCCTGTCGCCAGACGCCTTCCAGAAGTTC
>DAORCZ010001175.1:0-2722 GCA_035345735.1 Pseudomonadota bacterium
TCGCCGGCGGGGCGTCGGGGCTGCACGCGGGTATCCAGGCCAAAGCCGCGCCAGGCGAACAGCGTGACCTCGTCGCGATCGTGATAGAGCTGACGGACCTTCAGGCCCGTCCAGCCGCCGCTCGCCAGGATCTCGCGCACGCGGTCGAGCATCGCCACCTTCTGCTTCATCGGCAGCTTGATGTTGGCGATGACAAAGCGCGCCCAGCGCCGCCGGCCCCAGCGCGCCAAGAGCGCCGCAACCTCCAGTGGACGATAGGCGAGGTCGCAGCACAGCCAGTCGACGGGCATCTCCGGCACGAACTCAAAGGCGTTCTGCCGCACGTGCTTGATGCGGCGCGAAAGGCCAGGGGCCAGCCCACCGGTGTCGACGGCGATGACCGGGCAGCCGCGCTCGGCCAGGACCTGACTCCAGCCACCCGGCGCCGCGCCCAGATCGACGCAGTCTTCGCCGGACTGTGGTCCGTGTCCCAGCCAGGCCAGCGCCTCGCTCAGCTTGTGCGCCGAGCGCGACGGAGCCTCGGCCGGCCGCCGCACGCGCTGCACGCCGCCGGGATGCAGGCTCAGCGCTGCGCTTGAGAGCTGAACGCCCGCGACGACGTTATCGGCCGACAGCAGGCAGACCATGAGGATCTGCCCGCCCTCGGCGTGCGCCGCCGGACCGCTCGCTGCCACCGGATAGCCGCGCGCCGCCAGATCCTGCGCGATGGCTTCTGAAAGCGCGGTGCAGCGCGACGACAGCGGTTTGCCCGCCTCGCTATCGGCGGCATAGACGTGCACAGCGATCGGCCGCCCCTTGAAGCCGCGGTACAGGCCATCGACGATCAGCGCCGCCGCTTCGCCCAGCTCCAAGTCGCTGATTGATCGGCACAGCCCGACCGGCAGGCCCTGGCGAGCGAAGGTCAGCGTCGCGAACGCCGCGGGCGTGGTTCCCGCCCGGGTCCGGCCGCGCGGGCTCGATAGCACCAGGCCGGCCTGCAAAGGTCGGCTGCTGATGCCGAGCGCGCTCAGCTCATCGCGGACATCGTCTTCGGCGCCGGGGCGGCAGGTCCACAGCCAGTCGCCGGGCTGGGGCGTACCGTCGGTGGGCAGCGCGGGCTCGCGGTTCGTGCTCTCTGCCGAGTGTGGCCGCGGCCGCGGGCCTGGCGTCGAGGTCGGCGAGCGGGCACCGCCTGCGCTGCCCCGGGGGGGAGGCGACGCACGGCCGGGCCGCTGCAAGTGGTTGGGACGGTTAGACTCCGAGGGGGTATGAAAACGATCGGTTGGCATGGGCGGACAGTCCGGGCAGCATAGTAAAGAAGTCGGCTCCGTGCTTCACAACATTGAGCGGGTCGGGATCGCCCGGGGGGTCATGCGGTGACCGCGCCGCCCCAGCGCCGCCGCGAACGTCGAGGAGGTCTGATGCGTCGCCTGGCTTTTGGCTTTGCCTTTCTCTGGCTGGCAGTAGCCTTCAGCATCCGCCTGTACGATATGCGCTCGCCGCAGCTTTACATCTCGGCGCTGACCGGCGGACAGCGCGATCAGCGAGCGACGCTGGCTTGGCTGCAGGGCACGCGGATGTCGCGCAAGCAGCCGCAGTTCGGTCGGCTGGTCGTGGTCGACGCGCGGCTCGACGGCAAGATGGAACGCTACGCCAGCACCGCGCTGCCGCAGCAGTGGCAAGACTGTCTGCTGTGGCTGGAGGAAGGTCCCGGAACAGTGCAGGCCGTGGCGAGCTGCCCCGGTCACCTGCCGGTGCGTCTGACGGCCGCCGGTCAGAGCCTGCCGGGCCTGGGACCGGACAGCAAGCCGCCGCTTCTGCATGAGCTCTTGCCGCTGTCGGCGGTCGAGCCAGACAAGATCGTAAACCGCATCCATCGCATGGAAAACGCGCCGGCTCACCCGTCGCTGCTGATCTTGGGCATGCTGGCCATGGCGCCGCTCCTGTGGCTGGCGATTGGCGATCTGCGACGGCTGCGTCGCCTGCGCGGCGAGCCGGCGGTGGAAGGCATCCTGGAGCAGACCGACAAGGGCGTCTTCACGCTGCGCAGCGGCGATCGTCGGGTAACGGTCTACACCGAGCAGGGCGAGATCCTGTCGGTGGGCCTGGGTCGCGCCGCCAGCCTCAGCGACAACATGGCCGTCGAGGGCCTGCGGGCCGCCGTCCAGGGCCAGGTCGAGCGCACCCGCGACACCGCATTCCGTGGCGGCGAGAGCCTGCGCCTGGGCCCGGGGGCCATCCTGGTCGTCGGCGATCACCTGTCGGAGGCCCGTCGTCGCTTGCTCTTGGATGTGGGTCTGAATACCGGCCTGGCGGTCTCGGGCGTGCTGCTGTCGGCCATCGTCGCGCTGGGCATGGGCTGGTAAGCCCGCATCTCGCCCGCGCTCCCTCCCGCCCTTCCCCGCGCTGTCGCCGACCCCTCGCCCCGCCCGCTCCCTGCCGTCGGACGTGATATAGTCGAGTCCCGGCGGATTCTCTGAGATGACGATCATTTGCCCTAGGTGCGCCGCCCGCTTCTCGGTGGCCAATACCACTGGCATCACCTGCCCAGCCTGCGGTGCCAAGCTGGCGCTGCGCGATGATCCTTCGCGGCGATCGTCGACCCCAGCCCCGCCGCAGCGTCGCGCCCCGGCGCCGCAGCCGATTATCGATCTGCCGGTGCCGAAGCGGGCTCTGTCGGCCGCGCTCGATCCGCAGAGCGGGGCCTCGCGTGGGGGATCGGCCGGCTCGCTGGGCGGTAAGG
>DAORCZ010001176.1:0-2719 GCA_035345735.1 Pseudomonadota bacterium
CATGCAATCACTCTCGCCAGACTACCTCGCCAAGCTGCGCTTCGACGCGCAGCAGTTGGCGACGTTGCGCGCCCTGGGTGAGTTCAGGGGCAAGCAGCAACTCTTCGTGGCGCAATCTCCGGAGGTCTTGAGCGATCTGCGGCAGGTGGCCGTGGTCGAGTCCACCGAGTCGTCGAACCGTCTGGAGGGCGTGGTCGTCGCGGCACATCGGCTCAAGTCACTGGTGCTCAAGAATGCCACGCCGCAAAGTCGGTCTGAGCAGGAAGTAGCGGGCTACCGCGATGCACTGGGCCTGATCCACGAAAGCGGCGAGCAGATGGCGTTTTCAGAAAGCACTCTCTTGCAGCTCCACGGCATGCTGTACCGCTACATGCCGCAACCGGGCGGGCACTGGAAGGCCACCAACAACGACATCGTAGAGCGTCACCCCGATGGCAGCTCGCGCATTCGCTTTCGTCCGGTCGCCGCGCACCTCACGCCCATGGCGATGGCCGACCTGATCGCGCGCTACCGCTCGGTGTTGGATCAGCACTTAGCGGACCCATTGGTGCTGGTGCCTCTGGCCATCCTCGACTTCCTGTGCATCCACCCATTCCCGGATGGCAACGGCCGCATGGCACGACTGCTCACCCTGCAGCTGCTCTATCACTTCGACTATGCGGTGGGCCGCTTCATCAGCCTGGAGCGCATCTTCGAAGAATCGAAGGAGAGCTACTACGAAACGCTGGAAGCCAGCTCCCAGGGCTGGCACGAGGCCGCACACGACATCGCCCCGTGGCTCGACTACTTCTGGGGGGCCCTGCTGCGTGCCTACAAGGAATTTGAAGAGCGCGTGGGCACCATTGAGCGCGGCCGGGGTGCCAAGGGCGACCGCGTCCGCTCAGAGATTCTCAAACGCCAAATGCCCTTCTCCATCTCGGAGATTGAGGAAGCCTGCCCCGGCATCAGCCGGGACATGGTGCGCGTGATCCTGCGCGCCATGAAAGCGGAGGGACTGATTGCCCCCAATGGCAAGGGGCGTGCCGCCAAGTGGATCAAGCTAGACAGAGGTTCTCAAAACCTCAGCCAGAACGATCAGTAGGCAGCGATACCAAGCGGCGAGAGGGAGAAAAAATGACCAAAACTGAGGCCCAAACCCGGTTAGATCTGATCGACCAGCAACTTGCCTTGGCAGGCTGGGACGTTAAAGACCCGACCCAGGTTGTTGAGGAATTCGACATCCTTACCGCCCTGCCTGATGGGGTAGCGGAGCCGCGCACGCCCTACGAGGGCCACCAGTTCAGCGACTACGTCCTGCTTGGCAAAGATCGCAAACCTATGGCCGTGATCGAGGCCAAGAAGACCAGCCGTGATGCCGCGATTGGCCGTGAGCAGGCCAAGCAGTACTGCTACAGCATCCAGAAGCAGCTGGGCGGTGAGCTGCCGTTCTGCTTCTACACCAACGGCCACGAGCTCTATTTCTGGGATCTAGAAAACGCGCCGCCGCGCAAGGTGGTCGGCTTTCCCACCCGCGACGATCTGGAACGCTTTGATTACATCCGCCGCAATCGTAAGCCGTTGACGCAGGAATTTATCAACACCTCAATTGCTGGCCGCGATTACCAGATACGCGCCATTCGCTCAGTACTCGAAGGCATCGAGCAGAAGAAGCGCGACTTCCTGCTGGTGATGGCCACCGGCACCGGCAAGACGCGCACCTGCATTGCCATGGTGGACGCCCTGATGCGTGCCGGGCACGCAGAAAAAGTGTTGTTCCTCGTGGACCGCATCGCTTTGCGCGAGCAGGCACTCGCAGCATTCAAGGAGCACATGCCCAATGAGCCACGCTGGCCCAATGTGGGCGAAAAGCTGATTGCCACGGACCGCCGCGTCTATGTTGCGACCTACCCAGCGATGCTCAACATCATCCGGGACGAGGCGCAGCACCTGTCGCCGCACTTCTTCGATTTCATCGTGGTCGATGAGAGCCATCGCTCCATCTACAACACGTTCGGCGAAGTTCTCGACTACTTCAAAGCCATCACGCTGGGACTGACGGCCACGCCGACAGACATCATCGATCACAACACCTTCCAGCTTTTCCATTGCGAAGACGGCATCCCCACGTTTGCCTACACCTATGACTTTTCGGTTACCTGCTGCAAATCTTCCGGCGTGATCTGCCTGACGCCAGCATCGACTTCAAGACTGAGTGGGACAAGGCCTTCGCCGACCTCAACGCAGAACGCAGCCAATATTTGGCCGCCGAGCGCATGAAAAGCACCCTGGCTGAGCTGGAACGCAAACACGAGACGCGACTGACGCTGCGAGGCAAGCTGCTGTGCTGGCGGCCCATGATCGACGAGGCCTTGGGCCATTGGCAGCAGCACTTCGAATCACGCCAACAAGCCCTGCAGCATGAGCTGCAGCAGTGCGATGGCGAGCAGGACCGCTTGCGCGAGCAGGACCACCAGTCCGTGCGTGAACAAAGCCAGTGGGAGCTGGAGCAGAAGCAGCTCTGCCAGGAGAGCCAGCAATTGCAGGCGCTGCAGCAGCGCTTCGCCTTGGTGGAAAACCGGGCGGTTCTGGAGACGTGCCGCCGCGACGTGCAGGAACAGCGCGACGCCCTGGTCATCCGCATGGGCCAAGCGCAAAGCCGCCCGCCAGCGGCTATCGAGCGCGAAATCGCCCGCGTGGACAGGGAGCTGGCCCAGCTGACGCAGGAGATGCGCACCCAAGG
>DAORCZ010001177.1:0-2717 GCA_035345735.1 Pseudomonadota bacterium
CAACTGTTGCTCACAAACCGCCGATAAGAGTACCATCGACTTGGCGCATTCTTGGACAGCGCTCTTGGGTCCATCCCCACCCCAAAATAGGAGTCAATGACGATGGGTATTCTCGACTGGGACAATGACGGCAACTATGCGGACGATCTGCTCGGTACAGTGCTCGGTGGCATCGGTGGTGCACTCGGCGGTGGAGCGTTGGGGGCAGCGAGCGGCTTTCTTTCCGGCACCAACGTGGCAGGAACGCCGGCGGGCGCTGCGGTCGGTGGTGCAGCGGGCGGCGCCGCCGGCACGGGCTTTGGCAACGGCGTGGTCGACTGGATCTCCAGCTGGTAACCACGCCTACTCAACAGGCCCATCCTCACCCAATCCTCTGAGAGCGCCATGGGCCTTCTCATCGCAATGGTGGTTCCGCCCACCCTCGATCTCAACACCCCTTACGCCTCTGCGCCACGACTGACCGGCTGGCTTCGTGCCCTCGGCCATCGCGTGGTGCAGGTCGATCTCAGCCTAGAGCTATTCCTGCGCATCTATTCGCGGGCCGGTCTACAGCGGCTGTTCGCGGCCGTCGACACCGACAAGCTGGCGCACGATCTGGCTGACGTTTACGACAATCGCGAGCGCTACATCCGGGCCATCGACAGCGTGGTGGCGTTCGCGCAAGGCCGCGACATGACGCCGGTACATCGGATCGCGCGCCGCGAGCTGATCCCCGAGGGGCCACGCTTTCGTCGCGAACGGGCGGAGCGCAGGCATGCGCCCTATGGCGAGTGGGGCATCAACGATCTGGCACGCGATCTGACCGCGCGCATGTTCAGCGATCTCACCGATCTGTTTCGCCACACCATCAGCAAGCACTACGGCTTGACCACCTATGGCGATCAGCTCGCAGAGTCTTGTGCGTCCTTCGACGATCTCGAAGCCGAGCTGACGCGTCCTGCCAACGAGATCGAGAAGATGCTGTTTGAGGCGGCATCTGACACCATTCCTGCCGACGTCGATCTGCTGTGCGTCACCTGCCCATTTCCTGGCAATGTCTTGGGTTCTCTGTTGCTTGGTAAGTGGGCCGCAGAGCAGCGACCCAAGGCCAAGCGGGCCCTGGGCGGTGGCTATCCGTCCACCGAGCTACGCCAGATCAGCGACCCGCGCGTCTTCCGCTACATCGACTATCTGGTCCTCGACGATGGCGAAGTGCCTCTGCAGCAGATCACGGCGCGGCTAGCTGGCCAGGACGTGCCGCTTGAGCGGACCTTCACGTGCGAGTCGAACCGCGTCGTCTATCACAACAGTGCCGCCTGCGCGGCCCCCCGCTTTCGCGATCTGCCAGCCCCTGACTACGCGGGGCTCGATCTGCAACGCTATGCCCACGTTATCTATCGCCTAAACCGGGTTTCGCGTCTGCTCAGCGAGGGGTCGTGGCTGAAGCTTACTGCGGCGCACGGCTGCTATTGGAAGAAGTGCACGTTCTGCGACATCCACCTCTCATACATCGCAGACTTCGATCCGCTATCGGCCACCGGTCTCGCCGATCAGATGGACTCTCTGCACCAGCAGACCGGGCGCTCGGGTTTTCATTTCACAGACGAAGCGGCGCCCCCACCGCTCATGGTCAAGCTGGCCACCGAGCTTCTGCGGCGCGATCGCAGCTACCAGTGGTGGGGCAATGTCCGCTTTGATCCTGGGTTTACGCCCGATCGCTGCCGGGTCCTTGCCGCAGGCGGCATGATCGCCGTCACGGGGGGCATCGAGATCGCAAGCGATGAGCTGCTGCCGAAGATCGCCAAGGGGATCACGGTCAAGCAGGTGATTCATGTGCTGAGTGCCTTCACCTTGGCTGGGATCATGACCCATGCCTACCTCATCCATGGGTTCCCGGGCGAAACCGAGCAGGACACGATCAACAGCCTCGAAGTCTTGCGCCAGATGATGCAGGCCAAGCTGCTTCAGTCCGCCTTCTATCACGGCTTCTCGCTGACCGCTCATTCGCCGATCGCCAAGGCACCCCAGTTGTACGGACTGCGCCCGCTCGGTCCCCAGTTCGCGGGCTTCGCGCACTACGTCATCCAGCATCGCTCTGTCGAGCAAGGGCGACAGAGCAACTCGATTCGCGAGGCTCTGCAGGCCGCCCTGTCGGCGTATGCCCGCGGCGAAGGGTTCGATCGCCCGGTTGAATCTTGGGTCGCGAGCTTTGGCTTCCCAAAACCAACCGTCGTTCCCGACTTTGTCGCTAGCGTGCTCGCCGAATCCCCCCCCGCCCCCAAGAGTCCGCTGCAGCTTGTTTGGCTAGGCAGTAAGCCGACCTGGAGCCGTGGGCTCCTGCACTTCAGCGATCAGCAGGGCGAGTTCCACAGCTTGCAAGCACCCAAGTGGATGTGCGAGGCGCTGGCGCAGTGCCATCCCTCGGCCTGGAAGCGTGGCCAGCCACCGCTTGCTTCCGATTTTCAGCAGAGCGACTGGCAGTCACGCTTCGCTCGCTTTGGCCTGGCCGCCATCTGAATCTTCTCTGGGCGGCGACCAACGCGGGTTCTAGAACGCCTAGCGCAGCGCAGCGCGAAGCTGCTGCAGCAAGCCAAACAAGTCCCAGTTTGACGTCATCGATCCGATCACACCGTCCTCGTTGATGACGTAGACCGATGTGCCGCTCCACGTGCACTGCGCCTCGGTCGGTGGGATGTTGTAGAACCAGTCGCGCTGCGTGCCGGCCGCCAGCCAGCGAC
>DAORCZ010001178.1:0-2713 GCA_035345735.1 Pseudomonadota bacterium
GGGCGGCAAGTTACGAACCGGGCACAGCACTGCGACGGCTTCAATCCACGGTCGGCCGTCGACATCGTGTGGTCGCAGCGTCACCGGAGTCTTCACGTTGGGCACCGAGACCTGCAACGAACCATCGGACTGCGCGGCCAGCGTGAACTTCGCGGCCAAGCTGACTTCGACATCTTTCCATGTTGCGATGCGCGCTGATTGAGACTCCACCATGGCCTCAGCGTATCATCCCAAGCGGGGGGGAGCCTAGCGCTAGCGTGCCGTCGATTGCCCAGCGAACTGCGCGGATTGACACCTGTCCTTCCACTGCCGATACTTTGGAGTTCATGACTGAGATCATCCGCCTTCCAGGACTCATCACGTACCTGCAAGCCCAGCACAAGCAGGTGGAGACGTTTCCTGAGGACCGCCTGCGCTTCACCTACTGCCAGGACGGCCGCGAGGTGCCTGTGGGGGGGTATGTCCTGCGTGCAGCGTCCGGCAACCAATGGTTGACGCTGACCATGAAGGTCTGCCCGATGGGACGACTGCGCGCACGGTCGGCGCTGGTTGCGAATGGCGAGCTGCCAGTGGGTGGACTCACTGTGTTGCTTGGCGAAGTGGTTGCCCTGCGTCAGACGCTGCCGCTGGAAGCTCTGCTGCCCGCGCAGCTAGAAGAAGCGCTGCGCGCGATGCTGGTGATGACCGATCAGCTCAAGCATGTGGCTGAGCTTGACGACGCCGATCTTGAAACTCCCTTCGCATACATCTTCCGGTAGGCCGATGCCGCCCAGCGAGACGAATGCCCGCGCCGCCAGCGGTGGCGCCGACCCGCTTGGGTCAGCCGCTGCCCAACCCGCGGGGCGCGATCCGCGCTTTCAAGCCGACACCCAGCCCATCATGGTCAGCGCAGGCCAGACGTGGGCCACGCTGTGCACGGAGCTTGCGGCGAGCGGCCAGCGGCCGTTGATCCTGCCCGAGGATCTCGACGCCACGATCGCAGAGACGCTGCGCTTGGACGACTTCGGCGACAGCAGTCACCTACGTGGGACGATTCGTGAAAGCGTACAGGCGATCCCGGGGGGCACAGACGATGGCGCTCAGCAAACCATCGAGCGCAGCGATGCAAGCTTCCTGTCGCGGCTTGAACAGCTGGCGAGGACGCCAGGCAGCGAGCAGCTACGCCTCGACGTGATCCGGCGCCCGCAGCGGCTGCTCTTGCGGCGCTGTGCCTGGACTTCCGTACCCGAGTTTATCCGCGATGTGCTGATCGATGCCGCCATCTACCAGCATGAGTTTCTGCGGGCCCGCCTGTTCTTTGGCAGCCAGAAGTGCGTCGTACGCGCGCTGCTGGGCAGCTACGCCCCGTCCCTTGATATCTCCTTTCTGCGGCCGGTCACAGCCACTGAGGCAGAGGCTGTCGATCTGTCCCAGGATCCCAGCCGTCCAAGATGGCCAAGCGGTCCCTGGCTCAGCTTCTGCATGCCCTTGCCCGACGGTCTGCGTGCCTGGCCTGAGCTAGGCCTGCGCCTAGAAGAGCAGGGCTTGATCAACAGCTTGGCACGCGGCGCTTCATCGATAGCCGTGCTGCCTAGACCGCTGCCCGGCCACGCTGCGTCACGCTGGCACTTTCGCTTGGTCCTGCGCCCAGAGGTTCGAAGCAGCGAGCATGACAGCCTGCTCCCCCGCTTGCGGCTCATCGCCGAACAGGCCAGCGCGCTGGGGGCAACGCTGCGTCCGACCGGAACCTGCTCAGACCCGGCATTCGCTGATCTGCCGGGCACGATCGCGCAGAGTCTGCGCTAGCCCACGCCGCATCGCCGTGTCTGGTCTGTCAGGACCTGCCTCCCCGACTGCTTCGGGGCCCGTTTCCTGCTGATTCCGACGGTGTTTTGCGGCGCGACGGGCTTCGCGCTTGATAACATGGGAACTCAAATGCCTTCTTCGATCCCTTCGCATGTCGGCATCTTGGGCGGTGGTACGGCGGGTTACTTCGCCGCGCTGGCGCTGCGCAAACAGTTCCCTGATCTGCGGATCACGCTGATTGAGTCGAGCAAGATTCCGATCATTGGCGTCGGCGAAGCCACCACTCCGCCGCTTGTCGCGTTTCTGCACAATTTCCTAGCGATCGATATCCACGAGCTGTATCGCGAGGTGATGCCGACGTGGAAGATCGGCATCCGGTTCGACTGGGGCTCGCGCGGTGGCTTCAACTATCCCTTTTCGACCGGCGAGCTGACCGAGGCGCACGCCTACGACGGCTACATCGACTGCGCCTCGCTGGGATCGATGCTGATGGATGCCAAGCGAGTGCCGATGTTTCGCAGCGAAGCGGGCATCACGTCTGGCCTCAAACAGGTACGTTTTGCCTATCACCTCGACAACGTGCGTTTTGTTCGCTTTCTGAAAAAGCTCGCGCGCTGGCGGCAAATCGAGCACCTAGATGCCGTCATTGCCAGCGTCGTCACACGCCGCCGCGAAGACGGCGAGGTCGAGGTGGATCAGCTGCTCACCGAGGATGGGCAGCGCCTGCACTTTGACTTCTACATCGACTGCACTGGCTTCCGCAGCCTGCTCTTGGAGCAGACGTTGGGCTCGCCGTTCCAGAGCTATGGCAGCAGCCTGTACTGCGATCGCGCGGCCGTAGCCAATGTCCCGCACGATGGAACCATCAAGCCCTATACCCGCGCCGAAACCATGAACAGCGGCTGGTGCTGGAACATCCCGATGGTCC
>DAORCZ010001179.1:0-2712 GCA_035345735.1 Pseudomonadota bacterium
ACGGGACAAGACACCGCCTGATGTTCTCTGCGAGGCCGCGATGGACACAACCGATCACGGCAGCGGACATGCTGCCTATGAGCGCCTGATGGCCGCGCTGAACTTCGCCGAGGTTCCCGCCTCCTTCTCCGGCGCCCTGCTCGGCGCCGACATCCTCGCGGAGCAGGCCGCCTACCTCAGACGGTGGCTGCGCGCCAACCCCCAGAAAGGTGAACTGCTGAGCGCCCTGCGCCTTGCGACCACCGCGCTGGAGCAGCTTGCCGGCCTCCGGTTCGACCGGGCAGAGGCCAACATGCGCAAGGCCGCGGTGCGCATCCACGCGCACCACGGCGACCTCCGGCTCCTGCCACCATGACGGGAGCTACCTCGGGCGTTAGTGTAACAGGAACACGGCCGTCTTATACACCGCAATCCAAGGTGCAACTCCTTGACGCCCGACCAATTGTTCAGTTTTGGTGTGTGATAGATCACCGCTGGCCAGCGCGCCAGAGGAACTTCCCCGCTGCTCGCCCAGCTCGTGGGAGCTGGAACGCTACCATCCGAAAAAGCAAGGATGGGCGCCGGCGCGCGAGCGACCGGCGACGTAAGACGCCAACAGAAAGAATGTTCCGACCGATGGCCCGAGGGCACAGGTCAGGACTGAAACGGTCGAAGTAAGCGCTCGACAGCGCCGGCAGCGATGCCGACGGCTAGGGGACCGCGCTAGCGAGAGCAGCAAGGCCGGTGGGCCAGGCGCCCGGTGGGAGCCGCAAGGCGTTTGCACCAGCGAGTTTGGTCCGGCCGCCGCCGCGACGGCGAGGCGCGGTAACACCGCGCAAGCTAGGAGCGGCGTCCACAGACGAGCTGTGGGCAGAGAGATGGTGATCCAAGAACCATTGGTCTGACCATGGTTCGAGACAGGACGGGGGGTATTTCACGCACCAAAAAAGGCCATCTGGGCGCTGTCCCAGATGGCCTTTCTTTTTTGATCTGGACATTGTTTGACCATTTCAAAGCCAAACTGCTCGACCACAATATGTAAGGGTTTCGGCACACCAGTGAGGATTCCAGGGCTATCTGATGCCCCGCGATTTTTCGCACCAAGCGATATATTTTTCGTATCAAAGCGCCTTCGCCGTAGGGAGGATTGAATGCGAGAAGTCAATTTGGACGCGGAATCTATCCGAATTCCTCCGTTCGCACCAAGCGATAGAAATCACGCTTCTATGCTATACATCGGGATCATAGCCGTAGTATACTGCTCTGGCAGACGAAGCGGTCCACTATGAACGATGATTTCACTCAACAAGAACCAGGTGCTCGGACGGCGGCCCGAGTGCGGCGAGTCAACGTCGCGCTTGACCAGGCGCTTCTTAGGCGCTGTGCGCCGTACGGAAGCCAGACTCAGGTGATA
The DNA here is from genome assembly GCA_035345735.1 of Pseudomonadota bacterium. GTDB lineage: Bacteria > Myxococcota_A > Polyangia > Palsa-1104 > JAEUJZ01 > JAEUJZ01. The sequence continues at coordinate 1,394 of DAORCZ010001179.1, forward strand.
GAGCTGGCCCTCCGCGCTTTCTTTGCGGCCCCCGACACGGCGGTGCCGCGAAGCACGGTGCTTGGAGAAACTGTCGGCACGACCCCGGTCGATCGCCAGCTCATCATGGCCGTCAAGCGGTTCGCGCTCGATCGAGAGGTGGAGCGGGGCAGGCGTGTTTTCCAGCGAGCGGTTATCGAAGAGATCGTCCGAGCCTACCTGGACGCGCGTGAGGCGGAGTCTCAAGGTTAGAACCGCGCTGCGCTCAGACATAATTTGGGAGCCAGGCATGTATGTTGGCCGGGTGGCGTTGGCAAGATGCGGGGGCGCGTGTGCGCCCTCGGGTTCTTTGGTATACTAGCGCTGCTTTTCCGCACACTGTACCGCTGGTAGACATGCAAATGCAACCTGCCTCCGCCAGGCACACGAGAACAGTCGCCATCGATCGCGCATTAGTCCAGCGCGCCGAAGCCCGAGGAGCGCCGGCGGGCATTATCGAGGATGCGCTGCGCGCGTTTTTAGAGCACCCCGACCTGGAAATTCCGCGCGAGCCGTTGACGGCTAAGGACCTCCGGGTCATACGCCTGGCTTCGGAGTTGCTGCTGCGAGTCAAGGGCAAAGCCCTTGATCAGCAGACACGCCGTGGAAAACGGGTGACCGTGCGCGCGATTGTCGAGGAGGTGCTCCGCGCGCACCTCGATGCGCTGGATCAGGCTGCCGCGCCGGCGGCTGAACCATCGAATGCGCCGCCGTCTCCTCCCCAGGACATCGCCTGACGCCGGCTGCCCCCGCGGATCTGCGAGCCTATCAGCGAGAAGCTGGAGGCTGAAGTCTCTTCACGGACACTTCCTCGCCGTGTGTGATGCGCCGCTAACAGGCGTGCATTGGTGTATCATACGCATCACGGGCGAGGGCATGCACCCGATTCTGATCGGACGCATGCCCTCGTGACTTGTTTTCATTTTGCCGAGCTTCTGCAACGCTAGCTGGGTCGATCTGCTGGTACACTCTGCGTACCACGAACGCTACGTGCCGTGGCGATCACTATGACCGGTGGGGGTGTGTATGATGGTTGCTTCGCTGTCGCGCCTGCGGCGTGACCTCACCCGACAAAATCAGGCCGCGCTCAAAGGCTTTTTGCTCCTCTTTTTGCTCATGCTGTTTCTGCTCGGCAGCCGGCTGCCCGCCGAGTATGCCAAAGTGGCCGCGGTACAGTCGTCCTGGCGACCGGAGGGGGCCGTCCCGATCAGCTTTTCGGACCGCTGGGAGGTGGCGCCGGACGCGCCGGCCCTCCTGGCGATCGCCCTGACGGCGTTGAATTTCTGGCGCGCCAATCTTCT
>DAORCZ010001180.1:0-2711 GCA_035345735.1 Pseudomonadota bacterium
CGATCCGGTGTTCGACGGCTTCGGCCTGACCAACACCGATCTGCGCGAGCTAGCGATCGCGCAGCCCAAGATCGGCCGCGCGGTGTTGACGCTGTATCAGGGCTACGCCGCCGCCCGCACCTCGGCTGGCGAGCTGGTCGAACGCATGGCGCGCAGCGAGCAAGGTCTGGGCGCAGACCTGTCGCGCATTCCATCGGAAGAGGTCTCCGCCTTCTTAGAGCGACGGCAGAACCACTTTCCCCAGCTGGAAGCGGCGGCCGAGCGCGTCTTTGCCAGCGCGCAGCTCGACACCGATGACGCCTATCACGGCATGGTGCGCTATCTGCAATCGCAGCATCGCGTCCAGGTCCGCATCGTGCGCGTCGGGCATGAACGCAAAGCGATGCGTCGCTACGATGCCGAGCGACGCGTGCTGGCGCTGTCCGAGGTGCTGCCGCCGCGCAGTCGACGCTTTGAGCTGGCGCACCAGATCGGGCTTCTGACCTGCTCAGACGAGCTCTTGGCGCTGACCCGCGACGATACGTTGACCACGCCAGAGTCGGCGGCGCTGTGTCGAGTGGCGCTGGCCAACTATTTTGCCGCGGCGCTGCTCATGCCCTATCAAGCGTTTCTGGATGCGGCGCGCGCCGAGCGCTACGACATCGAGCTTCTGGCTCATCGCTTCGGCACCAGCTTTGAACAGGTCTGTCATCGCCTGACGACGCTGCGTCGCAGCGGACACGAAGGCATCCCCTTTCACCTCTTGCGCATCGACATCGCCGGCAACATTTCCAAGCGTTACAGCGGCTCGGGTTTTCGCGTCGCGCGCTTCTCGGGCGCCTGCCCACGGCTGGGCGTGTTTCAGTCGTTCCTGACGCCCGGCATGTTTCGCGTTCAGCTGTCGCGCACGGCCGATGGCACGGTCTTCTTTTCGGTGGCGCGCACGTTGCGCAGCGATTCAGGTGGCTATCACCTGCGACACCCCATCCAAGCCATCGAGCTGGGCTGCGAGCTACGCCATGCTCGCCAGCTGATCTATTCCGATGGCATCGATCTGGACACGCCGTTTGCCGTCGTGCCGGTCGGCGTCACCTGCCGCTTGTGCGAGCTTATGGACTGCGAGCAGCGCGCCTTCCCTTCGCTGCGCTATCCGCTGCGCATCAACGAAAACCTGCGCGGCGTTTCGTTCTACGCCCCGGTGCCGGACGATCTGGCCGGCGTGGAGGTCGCTCAGTCGGCTGCCCCCGTACCCGCCCCCGCATCAGATAGAAAAGCGCGCAGCATGGCCCCTAAGGCGCGGCGAAAGCGCAGATCGACCGCGGCTGCATCGGACTGACCGAGGGCCGGCAAGTACACCGATTTTCCCGTCGCGTAGCCATGCACCGCGGCGATGGCAACGAGGATCGCCTCTTCGATGCGATCGCGCGGCACGGCAGCACCGACCTCGTCCAGGCTGGACAGGCGCGCGGCGGCGAGATCGACGACCCGGCTGAGGCCGCGGTTCTGCACCATCTTGAGGTGCTGGCCTTCGCCCGACAGCGCTGCCCAGGCCAGCAAGCGCGCATGGGCGGGCTCGGCGACGACGCCCAGGACCAGACCCAGCAGCTCATCGGGCTGGGGTGCGGCACCAGTCGCGGCATCGCGGGCCAGCCGATCTTTGACTTGCTGGAACACGGCGCGGTTGCGGCGCGCAAGGACGCTGCGCACAAGCTCGGCGTAGGTCTTGAAGTAGTGCAGAACCAGCGAGTGACTGACCCCGGCCGCGACCGCGACATCCAGCACGCTGACCCGATCCGGTCCGCGATCGGCGAACAGCCGCTCGGCGGCATCGAGGATCAGGGCCTGGGCTTCGGCGGGGGCACGACGACGGCGACGGGGCGCGGGCGGGGGCGCGGCGTCGGGGGCGGGCACCACGTTGGGAGCCTGGGCTGGAGGGGCCGCCGCGCGACGTCGCCGGGGACGGGCGGGATTTTCGGACGACATGGGAACTCTAGCCTAGCGTTTATTGACAGAGTCATCTATAAGTTGGATCAAGCTTATTGACGGACCCATCAATAAGCAATTTCGCCCCCCGAAAGTGCGTTCACGCCACTCGACGAAAAAGGAGAGCCCATGCCGACCCGTCCTCCTCGCTTCCCATCCTCGCTCTGCTCGTTCGCTCTACCGGCCCTGCTGCTGGGCCTCGTGCTGCCGGCCTGTTCATCGGGCAGCGACAGCAGTGAACCCCTGAGCTACCACCAAGACATCAAGCCGCTGGTCGATCGCTACTGCGTCGGCTGCCATGTGCAGGGCGGCATTGCTCCCTTCCCGCTTTCGACCTATGACGAGGTGGCGCGGGCCGCTGACAGCGTGCGCAGCGCGGTGGACGCGGGTCGCATGCCGCCCTGGCCGCCCTCGGCGGACAGCCGTCCCCTGCTGGGCTCGCGCGCCCTGCCGGCCGATCACAAGGCGGCGCTGCTGCGCTGGCTTGACGGCCCGCGCGCCGAGGGAGATGCCGGCGCGGCACCGCGAATCAGCCTAGAGCCGGCGTTCCGCCCCGCCCCGGCCCGGCCGGATCTGGTGCTCGATCCCGGCTTCGCCTACGCCCCCAAGAACAGCCGTGATGATGACTATCACTGCTTTATCTACGACCCCGGGCTGACTGCCGATCGCTTCCTGCTCGCAGGCAGTGTCCACCCCGACAATCAGCGCATCGTCCACCACGTCATCGCCTACGAAATTCCGGAGTCGGA
>DAORCZ010001181.1:0-2707 GCA_035345735.1 Pseudomonadota bacterium
GAAGCGAGAGCAGCGCCAGATACAGCGAGCCGGTGTAGATGTTGCCGACCTGCGATGGCAGACGCAGCGACGGCTCGACCTCGCGGGCATAGCTGGCTTCGGCCTCCTGCTCGGACAGTCCGTCGATCTGGCAGCGGCGGGCGTGGGCCTTGCGCGCCATCTTGCCGTACGGCACGTGATAGCAGGTACGCAGGAGCGCATCGGCAGCCCCGCTCGATCCGCTGGCCTGCAGACTCCGCCACTCGTCGTAGGCGCCGCTCAGCGCATCGAGGTAGCACTGCACCGAGAACTGGCCATCGACCAGCGCGTCCTTGCGATACAGCGGCCGCCAGAAGTCGTGGACGTTGGCCGAATAGCAGCCGCTGCGCCCGACCTCGATATCGAGCAGCCGCGGGTTCTCGCTGACCAGCATCGCCACCGCGCCGGCCCCTTGCGTCGGTTCACCGGCGGTGTTCAGCGAATAGCGGGCAATGTCGCTGCAGACAATCAGCGCCGCGCGCCCCCGCGCCGAGCCCGAGGCGATCCAGTCGAGCGCGTTCTGCAGCCCGGCCGTCCCGCCGAAGCAGGCGTGCTTGGTCTCAAAGACGCGGCAGGCGCTGGACAGCCCCAGCAGGCCATGCAGATACGAAGCAATGGGCTTGGAGTGATCCACCGCCGTCTCGGTCCCGACGATGCACAGCCCGATCTCCGAAGGGCTGCGACCGGCGCCGCGCAGCACCCGACGCGCCGCATCGACCGCCAAGGTCACCGGATCCTCATCGGGAGCCGCGACGGCCATCTGCGTGACGCCTAGGCCCTGCTCATACTTCGCCGCCGGCACGCCGCGCGCCTCGGCCAGGTCAGCCAGCGCCAGGTAGCCGCGCGGCACCGCGAAGGCCATGGCATCAATGCCGATGCGGGGCGTCGACTGCGGGGAGGACTGCGCGCTAGGAGAGAACGCCCCAAATGGGGCGGCATCACGGACTTGATTGTTCATGCCCAGGGCTAGCGCAAGCCATGTGCCAAGCCCCGCAAGCCGAGCCTCCCGAGAGAGAGCGACCACGCGACGCGGCCGGCGCCGCCTCATCCGTGCGCGCCAGCTTGCGAAGCCGCACACCCCCGGGCGCCGCCGCACGCTGGGCAGGACGGCGAGCAAGCGCCCAATTGTGCATCACATGAATCAACATAAGTCATTATTCATCAATCAAAAGACTTCTCACAGATCGCCTCGTTGTTATTTATAAATTTTATCCCTATACACACTAGCCCGGTATTCGAGTGGTTCTGCCATCCGCCGACGATCCTGCGGGCGGCGGCCGGGGGCCAAAGGGCCTTCCGGCAGCGGCGGCCGATACCCCGGGCTCATCCTGCGACACGACGCGACGCCGGCTGCTCGACCCGTGATCGCAGCGGGCGGACCAGCGAGCCGAGCAGTGCGTCGAGGCCATACTCGACAATGCCGAAGTTGACCTTCGGGTCGACGTGATGTCGCTGGTGCAGAAGTCGCATGTCGCGAAACCAGCGAAAGACCAGAAGCGGTGTCCGTTGCGTGTGCATCGCCCGATGCAGCGCTCCACCCGCGACGAGCATCGCGGCAAACCCCAGAGCATAGCCAGCCAGCACAAGCGGCCGGGTGCCCAGAAGCGCCGAGGCGGCCAGCAAGCCCAGGGCGATGAGGGCCAGGCTGAGCTCTTGCCCTGGACCGCCGTCCGCGAGGTAGCGCGCCGTCGTCGGCCGGCTGGCTGGATAGTTCATCACATGGTGGCGAACATGCAGACGGAATAGCCGCCCCGAGCGCGGATCATGCAGCGCCCGATGCCAGGCGTGAAACCCCACCACCAGCGCGAGGCCGTGCACGGCAAACCCACCGACGTGCCCACCCGGCAGGCCCGAAAACAGCAGATCCAGGCCGGCGGTCGCGATCCAAAACGGGCTCAGTATGCGGACCAAACCCGGGGGCTGTGGCGCCGGGGGGACCCGCGGGGTCGGCAGCCCGCGCTGCGTACGCGGCCCGCCCCGTACACGCTTGCGCCCCCGCCGCAGGTCGCGCCCCTGCCCGGGGGTGGAAGGCCGTGACCGCAGCTCCCATCGCTTGCGGAAGCGGCTGAAGACCAGCCGCTGCAGGACCGCTCGGTTGTCAGCGGGGCGGGCGAGTGACTTGGGCGGTTGCAGGTCGAGTGGCATCAGCGAACCTCCAAAGACCAAAGCGCGCAGTGGAAGGGCGCGTTCCACATGACAGGCTAGGGCTGGAGGCTCGACGGTGACGTGGCAAAGCCGGACATGGCATGGGCTGAAACTGGCCATGGTCTGCGCCGCCCCCAAGGCACCGCCAGGCAGACCGTCTCAGGGCCGACGGCGTCCGCTTTTTTGTGCGGCTTGGAGGCCCAGTTCCGCAAGTTCCCCGAAGAGCACGCGGCTGGGCGAATGACGTGCCGGCAGCGTCCACCGGCCAGGCGGGGATGGGCGAGATGCGACGGATGGCGGCTTACGATCTGGACCCGCGCTTAGCGCCGGCCCATGCGCACGCTGCGCTGGCGAAGTTGCCAGGTTGTCCCGTCGCGGCCGAAGACCAGCGTCACAAGATGGGTCTCGGACTCACAGGGCTGGGCCAGATAGGTAAGCCGGGCTTCGCTGTCGCTGATCTGGAACGCCGGATCGCCCTGACTCCAGTCAGGGACGTCGGGCGACTTGGGGTCGCTGCACTTCTGCGCCCCGCGCTTTAGGCGCA
>DAORCZ010001182.1:0-2706 GCA_035345735.1 Pseudomonadota bacterium
GCTCGCCGAGTACCGCGCCAAGTACGCGACCGCCTGGGCGGCAAGCGGCATGAGTGCGCTCCATGGCTCGACCGGCATGGTGCTCACCTGGGACGATCACGAGATTCGCAACGACTGGAATCCCGAGACCTTCCCTGCCGCCCGCCTCGACGCCGCGCGGCGCGCCTTCTTCGAACACCGCGCCCTGCGGCGCAATCCGGCCGCCCCCGACCGCATCTGGCGGAGCCTGGTGTGGGGCAAGACGCTGGAGCTCCTCGTGCTGGATGTCCGCTCAGAGCGCAAGCCATCGACACGCACCACGGCCGGGGCCCAGTTCATCTCGCCAGCGCAGATGAGCTGGCTGAAAGACCGCCTGGCCCGCTCGACTGCGGTCTTCAAGTTTGTCGTCACCTCGGTTCCGATTTCGAACTTCCCAGCCTCGGTGGTGAGCGAAGCCGACAAATGGGAAGGCTATCCCGCCCAGCGCGAGGAGATCCTGAACTTCGTCGAGAACCGGGACATCTCTGGCGTGTGGTGGCTCTCTGGGGATCTGCACTTCGGCTCGGTGGGGGGCGTCGGTGCGACCGGACCTCGCCGTCGGATGCACGAGGTGCTGATGGGCCCCGGCGGAACCGACGCGCGCTCGCCATCGCTGCCGGCGGGGCAGTTCGATCGCGTCATCGACGACATCAACTACACGGTCTTCCGCGCGGATCCGATTCGCCGCGAGCTGAAAGTGACCTTTGTCGGTCAAAGCGGCGACATCTTTGAGCGCACCTACGACGCGTAGGCATCCGCGTCCCTAGCCGGGGTCGCAGCCGCGCTTGCGCGAGGGGGCGTCTGCCAGGCCTTTGCGGTGACCCGCTTGTCCGTCGCCGGCGAATGTTCCGGTGGTGGATGCAGCGGATCCAGGCCTTCAACAGCCGACAGGCGACGTCTCGATCAATTCCTGTGGCGAAGTGCATGACGCCACGAGAAATGAGGTCGAGCCGCACCGCCGGATGCGCCCGACTTCGGTACGCTTCGCTTGGCTGAGCGCACTGGAAACCTGGAACAGGTCTTTCATACTCCCTGAAGTGGGGGCTGCAGAGGTTCGGCGGGACGGGGGTGTTCCGCGAGCAGCTCCTTTCTTTCATGCGTCAGGCATGCGTCAGGCATGCGTCTTTCATGCATCAGGCATGCGTCAGGCATGCGTCAGGCATGCGTCAGGCATGTGTCAGGAGGGATCGAATGCACGAATCAAACCTGCAAAGTCTGTGGGCCAAGATCTTGCGAGTCACGCTCTGCTCGCCGGTGCTCCTGGCGACTGAGTGTGGGACCGCGCCGGCGGACGACTCGCCAAAGCCAGACCCTTCGTTGACTCCCATCACCTGGGAATTGGCTCCCGCGCCGCCGCTGTGCACCGAGCGTACGACAATTGACTTAGCTGGGTTAAATCCCAATCAAGCGGTCGATTATCTTGAATTGGGAATTTATGAAATTTCTGCGAACGTTCATTCTCGACGTTTGCAAACCATTGCTGGCGTTGAATGCGGAAACGTGGCGGATGAAGCCGCCTGCAAGCGCAGCGTGAACAACCAACTTGCGTCGCTCTGCGCCTTGCACAGCAGCGAGCCCGGCTACGGTTATCTACCTTACTTGGCCGTTCAAGAAAAAGACAATCTACAAATCCTGGTTAGCCAGCAGGAAGTGACGACATTTCTTGCGCCAATCGATACCGCACAAGAAGCGCTTTTGGTGGCCTGGAAAGCTCAATATAATATTTCTTGTGTGGATAAAAATCTGGGCGACGCGCGAAGCATCCCCGGAGGCTACGAGGTCTTCGCAACAAAGGGTTCCGGCTGCTGGGATGACTATGTTCGCTACGTCCTGCAGGTCAGCAGCAGCGGCGTTATTCAGGAGCAGAGCCGTGTCGTCCTCAAGCCCAAGAGTGACAACTGCGTCATCGGCCGCCGGCCTGCGGGGCTCCCTGTGGCCTCCACGTCGCAAGCCGGTAGCGGTTTGGGCGCTTACTTCGCGGATGCCGCGCGCCTGGAAGCGGCGTCGATCGTCGCGTTCCGCATCCTGCGAAACGAGCTGCGCGCCCACGGTGCCCCAAACCGACTGCAACAACTAGCCCGACGGGCGGAGCGAGATGAGATTCGGCACACCCGGATCAGCGCAGCCCTGGCGCGTCGTTACGGTGGCTGCCCTGAACTACCCACCGTGGCACCGGGTCCGTTGCGCGGGCTCAAGCAGCTTGCGGAGGAGAACCTCATCGAAGGCTGCGTCCGCGAGACGTTCGGCGCGCTCGTCGCATCCTTTCAGGCGATTCACGCAAAGGATGCCGTCCTCAAGGCCGCGATGCAGGGTATTGCCAAGGACGAGACGCGTCACGCCGCACTGTCCTTTCAGGTGGCTGCCTGGGCGAATCGCCAGCTCGATCGCACGGCGCGCGCGGAGCTGCACGACAAAATGCGGCAGGCCATCTCGACGCTGCGCAGCGAATCCAGCCACCCGCCCGAGCCCGCCCTCGTCCTGCTCGCTGGACTGCCGACCGCAAGCGAAGCCCGGTCCCTTCTTGATCAACTCGAAGCCGAGCTCTGGTCCCAGGCGGGGAGCTAGGTCAGCGTCTCGTCCTTGCAAGTACATTCTCCCTCCCCGTCGCTGCCAGGTGTTGTTAGATCTCCCTTCCTGCCATCCGGATCGTTGGATCTGATGTGTCAGGAAGGAGCCGCATGAAGGCCG